>CAMLFF010000107.1 GCA_946479185.1 uncultured Sphingobium sp. | reverse complement strand
ACGAGCAGGCCGAGCGACATCCAGCCCACTATGCTGCGCCAGACATAGGACCAGCCATAGGCCCAGCCCTTGGTATTGCTGCCGCCGCGAATGCCATGCCACCATGTGCGGCTGAGGCGATAACGCAGCATCCGCAGCCGCGCGACGCCGTAAAGATAGAAGATGGTGGAGAAGGCGAGCAGGCCCAATATGCCCGCGAGCGCCGCCTGCCCCTGCAGGATCATCGCCTGCATGCCGAAGTTCAGGAAGAAGAGCGGAATACCGAACAGCACCAGCACGATGAGGAAGCCGACGAGCAGCTCGATGGGCGTGCCGGTCCATTCCAGCCGCTCATCGATGAAGCGGGTGCGGCTCCAGAGATATTTGCGGGTGCGGGTGGTCGCCCAGAAGCGATAAATGCCTAGGGTGACGATGATGAGCAGAAGATTGGTGAGGGCGATGGGCGCGAACTCTCGCCATGTCCCCTCAAAACCGAATGCGCGTGTATCCTGCTCGCTCATTGGCGCTGCCCCCCGTTAGACCCGGGTGGAGCAGACACTGGATTGGCGGGGTGTGTCAAGCTGGGGCTTGGCCGCCTCGCGCAGGCCTTGCGTCTTCCACCAGCAAGGGAGGAGGTGGTGGAAGACGCAAGATGGAGAGCGGTTAGAACTTCACAGCCGCCGTCACGCGGATATCCCGCCCGGCGAGTGGTGCATAATCCTTGAGCAGGCTCGCATGGCGGCGCGCCTCGACATCGAAGAGATTATTGGCTGAGAGGGTGAGTGAGAGGCGGTTGTCCGCCATGGCCGGGGTCCAGCCGATGGAGGCGTTGACCAGCGTGTAGGCGGGGGTTGTCGTTTCCAACGTGCTCACGCGATCCTGCTTGAGAGCATGTTCCACCTCGACGCGGGTGGACCAGGATGGCCCGGCGAGCGAGACGCCGCCGATCATGCGCAGCGGCGGGATGCGGGGCACGGGGGTGCCGCCGGACAGCGTGGCGCGGACGACATCGACGAGGCCATCGAGCTTGAGCGCGGTGGTGCCGAAGCGCGCCGCCGTCCAATCCGCCTGAACCTCGCCGCCATAATAGCGTGCGCCGGTCTGGCGATAGGCGAAGCAGGGGAATTCCAGATCCTCGCCGCCATTGACCGCGAGGCAGGCATCGTCTGGAACGATGGAATCATAAATGAAGCGATCGAACTTATTGTAGAAGGCGGAGACGGAGACGTGGAAATCCCGTCCGCGCCCGTGCAGCGTGCCTTCAAGGCCCCAGCCGCGCTCGGTCTTGAAGTCCGGATTGCCCAGCTCGAATGCCTGCGTGCCGGCATGATTGCCACGGGCGAACAGCTCGTCTGCCGTGGGCGCGCGCTCCACGCGGGAGACGTTCAGGCCAATGCGCCAATCCGGCACGATCGCATAGCTGGCGCCGAGCGAACCGGAGAAGGTGTCGAATTTGCGGCGATAATCGGGAGAGCCGAGCAGATCATCCTGCGCGGCATCGAGGCGGTTAGTTTCGAAGCGTCCGCCCGCCTCCAGCCGCAGCGCGCCAAAGTCCAGCGCCTGCAGAGTGAAGAGGCCAAAGGTCGTGCTGTCGATGTTCGGCAGGAACTTCTCATCGCCCTCGATATGGCTGTTGCGCAGCAGCATTTGTGCGCCGACCGCGCCTTCCCAGTTGCCGCGGCGAGACTGGATCAGATCGAGCCGGGTTTCGAGGCCCTGCGTGAAGAAGCGCGTTGCGGCGACGCCCTCCGCATCGATTTCGGCATGATTATAATCCGCCCAACCGGCGCGCAGGCGGATTTTGTCCAGCAGACCACCGCCCACATTCACTTGCGCGCGCAGGTCCGCCCGCGTCTGATTCATGGCGATGCGGACTTGCTCGGCCTCCTCGGTGGAGGTCGCGTCAGTCACATAGCGGATGGGGATGCCATAGGTCATGTGCGTCTTGCCGACGGAGAAGCCGATGGAGCCGCCGTCGCCAATATAATTGAGGCCGCCGGTATAGCTCCAGCCTTCCAACGCGGAGTTGGGGAGGCGGCCGCTTAAGTTTGCGAGATCGGCAATGTCTGCATCAGGGCTTGCTGCTGCCTCGGCGCGCTGCGTGGCGCCAAGAATATGGCCGCCGGTGCGCAGATTGCCTGCCCGCACATAGCTGCCATCGGCATGGAGCACGAAGCCTGCGCCGAGCGCGATATCGGCTTTGCCCGCGACATTGCGCTCGCGCGCGGCGGTGCCATAGGTGCCGTTGAGGGCGAGATCGAAGCCGCCTTCCGGCAGGCGCGTGGGCAAGCGGCTGTCGATGACGTTGACGACGCCGCCGACGGCCGAGGAGCCATAAAGCAGGGCGGCGGGGCCATGCAGCACCTCGATGCGCTCGGCCAGTAGCGGGTTGATTGCCACGACATGATCGACGGAGGTGGCGGAGGCATCGAAGCTGCCGATGCCGTCTGTCAGCAGACGAATGCGGTCGCCGGAAAAGCCGCGCAGGATGGGACGTGAAGCGCCGGGACCGAAGGAGGATGAGGTAACGCCGGGTTGGCGGGCGAGCGTATCGCCAAGGCTGGGGCGAATCTCGCGGACCAGATCTTCGCCAGTGAGGATCGAGGTGCCGCCAAGGACATCGATATGCGAGCGGGGGATGATCGCGGTGACGACGATGTTTTCGGCACGGTCATCATCATGTCCATGCGCCGCGCCTGTATCGGGCGGCGGATTGCTCTGCGCGCTGGCTGCCGTTGGGAGCAGCAGTGCGGTGGCGAGGATGGCAGGCATGGCGGAAGCGCGCAGGAGGCGCGAGATCAGTGATGTGCGATTCATATGTTATAACGTATCAATATTTTTATGTTGCGCAAGCGAAATGATGCTAGGGATTGCAGGTCGCTGTCGTCGCCCCGGACCTGATCCGGGGGCGCGCTGCCTTTGCGCTGTTTCTCAAGAAAATCTGGGCCCGGACTTGCTCCGGGGAACGTGGGTTTTGCAATGTGGGTCGCGGATAGTCGCAGCCGATGTTAAGCGGTTTATGCTCAGCGGCTCTTGGGTGCGCCGCCGCCAGCCTGTGCGAGTGATGCGCCGCTGCTCGTGCCAGCCGCCGCCTGCGCCTGTGGTTCGCGCAGGCCCACGGGGAGCCGTTTGAGATCCGCAAGCCGGGCCTTGAAGGCGGAGAGAGCCGCGCCGGATAGCTGGGCCATCTGCGTGAACTTGACCGACGCCGGATTGATCGTGCGGCCGCCGCGATACAGCTCATAATGGAGATGCGGTCCGGTGGAGAGGCCGGTCGAGCCGACATAGCCGATGACTTGGCCGCGCCGCACGCTCTGCCCGGACTTTACGGCGATGCGGCTCATATGGCCGTAGCCCGAGCCAAGCCCACCGCCATGCTCCAGCCGCACATATTTGCCATGCCCGCCGTGCCAGCCGGCCACGCTCACGCGGCCATCGTTGACGGCATAGATGGGTGCACCGGAACGCGCTGCGAAATCGAGCCCGGCGTGCATGCGGCGGAAGCCCAAGATGGGGTGTCGGCGCATGCCGTAGCCCGATGACTGCCGACCCGAGACTGGCGCTGCCAGAACACCGCGACGCTCGCCGACGCCGGACGCCTCGAACCATTGCGCGCGGCCATCCTGGGTCCAGCTGAGCATGTTGATATTTTTGCCGCGCGCGCGCTCCAGCCCTGCATAGAGCAAAGCGCCGGTCTCGCTCTCGCCCGTTGCAGCGCGGCGATGGGCGATCACGAAATCGAAATGATCGTCGGCGCGCACGTCGCTGCCGACATTGAGGCGGGTCGCGAGCACCTTGAGATAGTCCTGGATCGTGGAGGGCTCGGCACCGGCGGCACGGGCTGCGCGATACAGGCTGTCCCCCACGCGGCCACGGATGCGCAGCGGCGTTGCGTCCACCGCGATGGGAATGCGCTTGAGGTTGAGCGTGCTGCCATCCCGCGTGAGTTCGAGCGCCAGCTCCAGCCGGGCGCGAACCATGAGGCGATCCAATGGACGCGCGACATTGCGGTTTGGGCGGCGGCCGAGCACGAGGTGGACGCGGGTGCCAGCGGCGATCGAATCGGGGTTTACGCTTTGCGCGATGAGTGCGGTTGCCGCCTTGATATCGCGGTCATTCACACCGGCGCGTGAAAGCGTGTGCGCAAATGTGTCGCCCGTGCCCAAGGCGGCATCCAGTTCGATCTGCGGGCGCTCGGGCGTTTGCGCGAGCGGGGCGACGGCATCGGTTGGCCCCATACGGAGCCCGCTATCGGCCCCGAGCGCCGAGGCGCTGATCATTTGCGAGCGATATTGATCGAGATGATGGGTGTCGAGCTGGGCGGGCACCGGACCCGGCACCGCGATGATGCCCGGCGAGAGCATGGCGGCGGTTCCGCACAGGGAGAGGCAGGTGGCGAGGCCGCGCCACCAGGTGCGCGAGCCGATATTATGGCCAAGATCGGGAACAAGGTCTGCGCCATGCGCCCAATCGCGCACACGCTCGCGCCAGTTGGCCTCATGTGAGGGGGCGAGCGCCTTGGCCGGGCTATTGAGCCACAGCGTTCCAACGGTTACGCCCTGACTCGGGTTAAGCTCAATCTTTTGAAACACTTGAGTTATTGCCCCCGAGGCAAGCTGGGTGCGGCTTCTGCCACTAACCGAATTCTCGTGATGCTGTTTGTGAACCCAAAGCGTTAAAGTCAAATAAAGACCGTGGATTAACCGCTTAACGTGCGATGAACTGTGCGTTCTAGCCGCTCGACCGTGGAACTGAATAATATTAGCCATGAACCGAGATTGTGGCTTGCCGCATTTCGCTGCGCGCTCCATGTCCATGCGCATAATGCCCAGCTTCGCTTCTGCCGCCGTGAAGGCTGTGCTCGGTCCCACCAACACCGGCAAAACCCATCTCGCCATCGAGCGGATGTGCGGCCATTCGAGCGGCCTGATGGGCTTCCCGCTACGCTTGCTGGCGCGCGAGGTTTATGAGCGGGTCGTGCGGATCAAGGGCGCCGAGCAGGTGGCGCTGTTGACCGGCGAGGAGCGCATCGTGCCGCCGGGCGCGCGCTATGTGCTTTCCACAGCCGAGGCGATGCCTGCGCGCAGTGGCTTTGGGTCGCTCAAGGATTTTGCCTTCGTCGCCATCGATGAAGTGCAATTGGCCGCGGACCCTGAGCGCGGGCATATCTTCACGGACAGGATGCTTCATGCGCGGGGGCGTGAGGAGACGATGCTGCTGGGTTCGGCCAGCATGACGCCTCTGGTGCGCTCGCTCGTGCGGGAGGCGGAGATTGTCTCGCGCCCGCGCTTCTCGACGCTGCGTTACGCCGGATCGCAGAAGCTCTCCCGCCTACCGCGCCGCTCGGCCATCGTCGCCTTCTCGGTGGAGGAAGTTTATCGCGTGGCCGAGTTGCTGCGGCGTCACCGGGGCGGGGCTGCAGTGGTGATGGGCGCGCTCAGCCCGGCAACGCGCAATGCGCAGGTGGCGATGTTCGAATCGGGCGAGGTGGATTATCTCGTGGCGACGGATGCGATTGGCATGGGGCTCAATCTCAATGTCGATCATGTCGCCTTTGCATCGCTGCGCAAATTTGATGGGCAGCGCACGCGGCGGCTCACCGTATCGGAAATGGCGCAGATTGCCGGGCGCGCCGGGCGTCATCAGCGCGACGGCACATTTGGCGATATTGGCGCGTCGGACGGCCCGCCCGCTTTCTCCGCCGAGGAGGTCGAGCGGATCGAGGAGCATCGCTTTGACGCGATAGAGCAGATTTACTGGCGCGAGGCCGATCTGCCGATGGATAATCTGGGCACGCTGATCGCGGCGCTCAAGGAGCGGCCCAATGAGAAGGGCCTGCGCGCCGCGCCTGAGGCGACCGATCTGGCGGCGTTGCTGGCGCTGGCTGATATGCCGGACGTGGCAGCGCGGGCGCGTGGGCCAGCGCAAGTCGCGCGGCTGTGGGCGGCCTGCTCGGTGCCGGACTTCCAGAAATTGGGCATCGAGCATCATGCCCGCACCATCCACCGGCTATGGACCTGGCTGAGTGAGGGCAATGGCCATATCCCGCAGGATTGGTTCGCGGGGCAGCTTGCAAGGCTCGATAATGTGCAGGGCGATGTCGATGCGCTGGCCGGGCGAATCGCGGCGGTGCGCATCTGGGCCTATGTGGCGCAGCGCAATGATTGGCTCTCAAATCCGGTCGAGATGGCGGCGCGGGCACGGGCGCTGGAGGATCGTTTATCCGACGCGATGCACGGTGCATTGCGCCAGCGCTTCGTCGATACGCGCTCTTCTGCCCTGCTCAAACGGGGCGGAAACAGCAATACGCTTTTGGCAGTGGACGTGGACGGCGCAGGCAATGTATCAGTGGATGGTCACAAGATCGGGACGATGCGTGGATTTCGCTTCATCGTCGACCCGAACGCGAGAGCGAATGAAAAGCGGCTATTGTTGGCCGCTGCCGAACGGAGACTGGGTGCGCATTTGAACGAGATGGCTCATGCATTGCTGACTGTGGACGATAAGGCGTTCACGCTCGCAAGTCCTCCCGCAGGTGAAGCTCAGATTATCTGGAACGGGCACCCGGTCGCAACTTTAAAGGCGGGGCAGCGCTTGCTTGCGCCCGATATGGTGCTTGATACCGGGCTTGGCAGCCTTGTGCCGGAGATCCAGCAGGGCGTGCGCGAGCGGCTCGGCGTGTGGTTGAAAGCGCAGTTCGAGCGGCACATTCCGGCTTTGCTGAAGATGGAAGCGGGCGCGACCGACCCCGAGGTTCCGGCAACGGCGCGCGCGGTTCTGGCGCAATTGGCGGATGCTGGTGGCATCATGCCGCGCACATCGCTCGATGAAGCGCTGGCGCAGGTCGCCAAGGATGACCGCACCCATTTGCGCAAATCCGGCGTCATCATCGGCGTGATGGACCTGTATCATCCGGGGCTCATGAAGCCTGCAGCGGCGCAGTGGCGCATGGCCCTGCTTTCTTTGAAGCGCGAAAAGCCGCTGGTCGCTTTGCCTGCACCGGGCGTCGTGCTGATCCCGGCGAGCGAGGAACTGGACGAGATTGGCGCGCGGATCGCGGGCTTCCGCAAGCTGGGCGATGTGTGGCTGCGGATCGACATGGTCGAGCGGCTGGCGCGCGGCGCGCATGAGGCGATTGCGGCGGGCAAGCCCTATGGCGCGGAAGACCCGACCATCGTTTCCATTGGTTTGAACGAGGCGAGCTTCCTCGATCTTATGCGACAGGCGGGCTTCCGTCCGGTGCCGGATGCTGCCGAGGGTGCGCCCAACTGGCAGTTCCGCGGACGGCCCAAGCCGCGCGTGCGGCCTGAGGGCGAACGGCGTAATCGCGCGCCTGCGCGGCGCAATCATACTCCAGCGACTGCCGGGCAGGATGGCGCTGTAGCGGCTGAGGCCGGGCAGGGCGCCGATGCGCGCAAGCCCCGACCAGAGCGGGACCGGGCGCGGCCTGAGCGCAGTGGCAATCGACCGGATGGCAAGCCGCGCAGTGGTGATCGCGAGCGGGGCGCGGATCGCGGTGGTGATCGTGATGCGGGCCGAGATCGTGATCGTGGGCCAGCCAGGCCTATCGTCGCGACGGGTAAAGCGCTTGCCGGGCTTGGCGCTTTGTTTGGCCGCGAGGACTGAGCGCTGGCGGCGCGCGCAGAAGGCGTTGTGTCAGGCCGCGGACCCAGTCTGCGGCTCGACAAATTCCTTTGGTTCGTACGCCTCACGCCGAATCGCTCCAGCGCACAGGCCCTTGCCGAACGCGCGATCATCCGGCTGAATGGGCGCAGGGTCGACCGCGCGCATGCGCCGGTGCGGGTGGGCGATCTCATCACCTTTCCGCAGGGTGATCTGATCCGCGTCATCCGCGTGGAGAAATTGCCCGACCGGCGCGGCGGTGCGCCCGAGGCGCAGTTGTGCTACAGTGCGATCACACCGGGGGTCGATCCATCGGCGGATTTGCCCGCATAAATCTCTCCAACGAAGCTGAGCTAAGCGCCTCAATAGGCCTTGCTTGTTGACGCTGGAGGAGCGCGCGCATATCGGGGCGCCAAGCTCAAGCTAGGAAAGCCTGCCATGACCTATGTCGTGACCGACGCGTGCATCCGTTGCAAATATATGGATTGCGTTGAAGTCTGCCCCGTTGATTGCTTCTATGAGGGCGAGAATATGCTCGTCATCAATCCCAACGAGTGCATCGATTGCGGCGTGTGCGAACCTGAGTGCCCGGCAGAAGCGATTCTGCCCGACACCGAGAGCGGGCTTGAGAAATGGCTCGAGATCAACACGCAATATTCGGCTGAATGGCCGAACATCACCGTGAAGGGCGAGGCCCCTGCCGACGCGGACGCGATGAAGAACGAGACCGACAAGTTCGAGAAATATTTCTCACCGGAGCCTGGCGCGGGGAGCTGAGGCAAGCGCGCCTGAGCATCTGGATCAGGGTGCGAGAGCAGCCGAGGTAACGCCACCCATAGTGTGTGGCGCGTCCGCAAAACCCAAAATAACAGATTAGCTACCATGTGGCTGGTAATTTTGTTGCTGTTCTGTTAAAGAGGCCGGGAGGCGGCATCTAGGCCGCTCAGGAGTATTGCGCATGGCCTGTGGCTGGCACCTGGACGATCCATTGATAGCGGTGCCGCGCAACTCATCCAAAAAAACCAAATTGTAAAGAAAGGTTCGCAAGAATGGCTGCAAAAGCGCTGTCTTTTGACGTCGGCGACTATGTTGTCTATCCGAAACACGGTGTCGGCCGGGTGATCGAGCTGCAGAGCCAGAAAATCGCCGGTATCGACCTTGAGCTCTATGTGCTGCGCTTTGAAAAAGAGCGCATGACCCTCCGCGTACCGACCAACAAGGCCGAAAGCGTGGGGATGCGCAAGCTCTCCTCGGATAAGACACTGGGCGAGGCGATGGAAACGCTCAAGGGCAAACCACGGGTGAAGCGCACCATGTGGTCGCGCCGTGCGCAGGAATATGAAGCGAAGATCAACTCCGGCGACCTCGTGTCGATCGCAGAAGTGACGCGCGATCTGTTCCGTGCGGACGATCAGCCCGAGCAGAGCTATTCGGAGCGTCAGATCTTCGAGGCGGCCTCCAGCCGTCTGGCTCGTGAGCTTGCCGCGATGGAAGAAGTTGACGAGGCGACGGCCCTCAAGAAGATCCTTGCGATCCTCAACGAGGCTGCCCCTAAATATGCCAAGGAGCCTGCCGCTTAACCGGCAGCTCCTCGACGAGATCGCAAAGGCGGCGCCAGTGAAATGGCGCCGCCTTTTGCATATGTGCCGATGTCGCGCTGTTTGCCGGATGGTAAGACCGTTGCGCTATGGGGTGATCCTGATGATCGTGCGGGGATGGATAGCAGGGTGAGCGATTTGGCCAGAAGATTACGCCGCAGCCTGA
>CAMLFF010000106.1 GCA_946479185.1 uncultured Sphingobium sp. | reverse complement strand
GTCGAGGTGCTCAAGGGCCCGCAGGGAACCTTATATGGCCGCAACGCCACTGGCGGCGCGATCAATATCCTGCCTCAACATGCCCGGATCGGCGAGCGCGGTGCGCAGCTGAATTTCGAGGTTGGCAATTATGCACGTGTGGCAGCGTCCGGCGCGGTCAATCTCCCTGTCGGTGAGACCAGCGCGCTCCGCGCCGCCTTCCAGCTTTTGCATCGCGATGGCTTTTTCTCGGATGGGCTGGACGATGAAGAGGGGAAGGCCGCCCGTCTTTCCTACAGGTTCCAGCCCAGCAGCGCCGTCACCATCGATATCGTAGGCGACTATACCCATCAGGGTGGACGTGGTGGCGGATCAACGGTGCGCAAGCGTTGCGGAACGCAGACCTGCTATTATGGCGATCCCCGCACCAGCCTGTCCGATCAGGACGCGGCATTCGCACCCTTTGCACGGCAAACGGACAATTCCTTCATCGACAGCACCTATTATGGCCTGCTGGCGAATGTGAATGTCGAGACTGATCTCGGCACATTGACCCTGATCCCAGCCTATCGAAAATCCGATCTCAGCTATAACAGCGCGCAGACGGGCTTTCAGATCATCGAAAAGCAAAAGCCCGAGCAAATCTCGATGGAGGCTCGCTTTGCCTCGCCCACGGGCAATCGCTTTGGCTGGCTGATCGGCGGATATTATCTCGACACGCATGTGAAGGCCCGGTCCAACACGGAAAGCGCAGCAGCGCAGACCTATAGCGATCAGATCATCGATACATCGGGCAAAACCGCCGCCGGTTTCGGTCAGCTGACCTTTGCGATCACACCTGCTTTCCGCCTAACCGGCGGTCTGCGCTACACATGGGAGCGTAAAACCAGCGACAGCGAGCGCTACACCATTCGCAATGCACGCGGCCCCGACCCGGTCATTCCGCTGGTCCCCGTCGGGGCACCGGCATTTGTCGTCGATCGAGCACTGACATTTGAAGCCGTGAACTGGCGGGCGGGTGTCGAATTCGACGCAGGACCGCGCTCCCTCATTTACGCCAATGTCGGGACGGGGTTCAAAGCTGGCGGCTTTTTCCTAGGGCCTCCGGGCGCCAACAGCTTTGAGCCGGAAAGAGTGACTGCCTACACCGTCGGCACGAAGAACCGCTTCCTCGACAATCGCCTGCAACTGAATGCCGAAGCCTTCCTGCTAGAATATAAGGATCAGCAGCTTGGCTATGTGAAGTTGATCCCACCAGCAGTCGTGCTCGTGACCGAGAATATCGGCCAAGTCCGCACGAAGGGCGTCGAAGTCGAGGCCGAGCTGTTGGTCACCAGTTCAACCCGCATCGGTCTCCAAGCACAATGGCTCGATGCGCGAGTGAAGAAGCTGGTCTATAATTCCGTTTCCACACCCGGCCCAACATCACAATGCCGCACGTCCGGCACGACGATCGATTGCAGCGGGCTTCGCGCCCTGAAATCGCCCGAGTGGGTCTTCGCAGCATCGCTGGAGCAGAGCTTCACGCTTGGCTCGGGAGACCGCATCATCGCAAACATCTTCAGTCGCTACGAGGGGCCGCGCGAGCTGGACCTCGCCTACATACCCGAAACGCGGGTTGACGGATCGACACGGACGGACGCTGTCCTGACCTATTCTTTCGAGGGCAAGGGGCTGAGCATCAGCGCGTTCGTCAACAACATCGAGGATGAGGTCGTCGTCAACAATGTGGCGCCCAATCCCTCTTACGCAACAATCGGCGTGGTCGCGACATCGCTTCGTCCACCAAGAACCTTCGGCATGCGATTGTCAGGAACATTCTGATTACGGCGGACCCAATCCACAAGGCAGGCACTGGCGCGCCCATGCTTCTGATCGTGGCGATCTGTGGTCTCGTCTATTTTCTGGACGGGCTGGTCCACACGATCATGGGCCCGCTCGCGCCAGAATTTGCGCCCGCGCTGGGCCTCGCAAATGCCGACCTGGGACCGATATTCTCGGCAAACCTGATCGGCCAATGCATAGGCCTGGTCGCCCTTCCACCCGTCGCCGCACGGTTCGGCGACAGGTGGACGGTCGGCCTGACGCTTGCCGGCTTCGGGGCAGCGCAAGCGGCAACAGGCCTTGCCGATAATGGAAGCGCTCTGTTCTGGATGCGGTTGGTGACCGGCATCTTTCTTGGCGGCTGCTTGCCGAGCTGCCTGGCGATCGTCACCGCAGCCGCGCCCGTGCGTCGCCGGGGCCTGGCCATCACGGCGCTATTTACCGGCTATGGGCTGGGTGCTGCGTTAGCAGGGATACTCGCCGTCTTGTTCGTCGGTTTGGGCGGATGGCGCATGGCGATGATGGCCATCGGCCTGCTGTGCATCGCCAGTTCCGTGCTGGCGCTTTTCTTCCTGCGTGACGCTGTGGATCAGGATGCCAACGAAGAAGAGGCGCAGGAGAAGGTCAGCCCGCTCAGCCTCATCTCGCCGCAATATCTTCTTGGCACTTTGATGCTCTGGCTGGTCTTTATCGCCATGCTGACCATCAGCTATTGCCTGAGCTCCTGGCTGCCGGTGTTGCTCGTTCGCCTGGGCTATGACCCGAGTTTCGCGGCTACAGCGCTGTCGATCTTCTCCTTCGGCGGCATCGCCGCAGCGCTCTGCATCGGCTTTTTGATCGATCGCTACGGGGCTTATCGCATCATCGTAGGCGCCATGCTGGTTTCCGCCGCACTGTTCCTCTTGGCGGGCCAGATTGTCGGCTCATCTTCCGCGCTGATGTTGCAGCTTGCCCTCGCGGCCTGCGGCTTCTTCGCGCTCGGGGCCTACGGGGGCGTGAATGTCATTCTGGCGAGCTTCTATCCTTATCGGCTCCGCTCGACCGGCATCGGATGGGCCAAGAGCGTCGGGCGCATCGGCACCGTCGCTGCGCCGGTGCTGATCGGCGCGCAGCTTGAGGCTGGCATCGCGGAAACGACCATTCTCGCCTCATTTGCCGCACCAGCGGTGCTGGCCGCGATTGCGTTGATCGCGATGAAGGTGTTCAATAGACCTGTAGCGGCGACGGAGGGGCGATAAGTCCCAGAGCGGCAGGAGAGCAGAATGTCCTACATCCGCAAGATCGAGGAATGGCGCGCGCCCGTCTCAATGGGGGCGATCTACGAGCGTTTGCTCGAAACCACGGGCACTGCTCAATTCGGCGCGTCAATTCATGATGCTGTGATGAGCGTCACAGGCGGCGCACGCAGGATTTATCTGTTTGAGGCGACCGGGCGGGAAGAGAGCGACCTGCAATATTTTTTTGGTGAACCACAGCTGGAAGCCATGCTGCCAGCCTATAGCCAGCATTATCACAATATCGATCCCGTATCCGATGCTTACAGCGCGGCCCCTTGCGTCAGCGATGTCGCGATTCAGCGCATCCGCCCTTCAGACATTGTCTCAACTGAATTTCGTCGGCGCTTTTTCGACCAGGCCGGGATTGTCGAGCGGGTATCGATCATCCAGCGTGGCCCTAACGCCTGGCGCGTAATCAATGTATCTCGCCACCGCTCGACCGGTCTGTTCAGCGATGGCGAACTTGATGCGCTTGTAGGGCTTGCTCGGCTGGCGCTGCCAATGTTGCCACTCAACCGCCGACGATCACTCGCCCGGCTGCCGAGCCCTCAACTTATGGATGACAGGCTGCACCTGCTCTTCCCAACGCTCACACGGCGCGAACGGCAAGTCTGCGCGCGCGCTGCCATTGGCATGTCCGTGGAAGCCACTGCGGTTGATCTGGGCATCGCAAAAACGAGCGTGATGACTTACCGGAAACGTAGCTATCAGCGTATGGGCATCACGAGCGTGCATGAATTGTGCAGGCTCGCTTCATCTTAAAACTAAGCCAGTGCTGCCCTATTTCCGCTCCGCCCGTTTCTAGACTGGTTTTCTTGATTTTGTCCTGCTGCCGCCGGGCAACGAACAGCGATACAAAGGATGCGATTGGCGCCGAAACCAAAGTCAACTGCATCGCGCGTTTCTAAATTTTAGGATGGGTGCGAGGCAGTAGAGGTTTAAGGCCGCCCGGAACTTAACGTGTGCAACGTTGGCGGCTCAGCATGACTGCTCGGTGACGCGGAAGGAGTGCTATTTTGAGGGTCGGACGTTCGCGAGCGATCAGCAAACGTCGTAATCTGGTCGAAAGCTGTCTGAAGCGGCATCGTCGCTTCTTGGGGACATTGCCGCCGTTCCCAGGCCGCCCATCGAGCGGCAGAGGTGGCCAAAAGCCGACGTCACGTCGTAAGGCTCTGAATGGCGACGATTGCGGACGATCCGATAAGTCTGCATTCTGAAAGACCTGTAGAATGCTGTTCTGTTCGGTGCGGTTTCTTTTGGACTTCTTATTAATGTTCAGACTAAGTCGGCATAATGGATCCTGGCGACATCGGGGTGTGACCGCAGGCGCGCCTTGAGGTGGTTCAAGCCGACATCGCGCAAGAGCGGGTTGGACGGGTCGGAACTTACGCCCCGCTCGACGGCGCGTAATTCTGGCGGCAGCTCGATCAGGGGAATGGTGCCTTCATGGCTCGCACCCAAAAAGAAGGGGATCGAGAAGCGCTCGGTACCTGCGGCGGGCGATGTCGCGCAATGGACATCCGCATGAACAAAGCCGTTCGTGGCCAGTTCAAGCAGCTCGCCGGTGTTGACCACGAACGTGCCGGGCAGTGGCGGGGCGTCAATCCATGAGCCATCATCCAGCTGCACCTGCAGGCCGGGCAGAACGTCCTGCAACAGGATGGTGACCAGTCCGCCATCTTTGTGGGCACCGACGCCCTGCTTGGATGTCGTTTCGGCGCGACCGGGGTAGCGCACGATCTTGAGATGCTGGCGCGGTCCGGATTTGTACATGGGCGCGAAAGCATCTTCTGGCTGCCCCAATGCGAGTGCAATCGCGCGGAGCACTTCAATGCCCACCCGCGTCACCTCGGATTGATAGTCGAGGATCACAGAGCGCATCTGCGGCAATGCCTCGGGCCACTGGTTAGGACCAATCGAGCGGTGCCATGCGGGCGTATCTGCGCCGACCGGCAAAGGCGCTTCCTCACGGTCAAAATCCACCTGTTCGCGCCAATCAGGCTTGCCTCCGGTCAGCTCCATTCCCGTCCGGCAATAGCCACGGAAATGCGGCGATTTGATCATCTCAATGGCGAGTTTATCGTCTTCTGGGAGAGCGAAAAACTGCTTCGAAACAGAGAGAGTGGATTCGCAAAGTGCGGGGTCCACACCATGGCCTTTCAGATAGAAGAAGCCATAGCGGTGCAGCACGCTCCGCAGATGGATGATCAACTCTTGCCGGTCTTGCTCACTGCCATTTAGCTTTGAGATGTCGACAAAAGGGAGATGGTCTGCTTTTGCCGGGCTCGTGGATGGCGTCCGATCATCAAGATCAGGATTTTCAGTTGTTGCAGCAGACGGTACGTCAAACATCATGCTCTCCATATCATTCGTTAATCGTCCGCAGCCTTGTTTCTGGCGACAAGGTCTGCATCCGATGCGCTAATGACGTTGATTAAGGAGGTTTATCATGATGTGTAAACCACATTGGTTCCCACTAAAGTTGGGACGCATCCCACAATTTAAAAAGGTAAAGTAAAGATCATTAGACGGTCAAATTTTGACTTATGCTATACGATCCTGATATTACGCTAACTTGGGTGCGAGATAGATCGCTTTCCCGCATGTCTCGCAACACAGATCCTGTTCTGGCGTTTCGAGCGCGGGGGCAGCGGCGATATCTTGCGCCGAACTGCAGCATCGGCATCCACCGGTGCTGGAAAACCGCTCGAGCTGCAGCATCATGGCCGGTGTCCAGATGGCCTGGCAGAATGGGCAGGTCGGGCGATTATCCATGGCGTATGCCTCCGTGTTCATCCCAGCTCTGCGGGACGTGAAATGATGTAAGTTTCGTTCTGGAACCACAGGCCGCCATGCTTGCGCAGGGTCTGGCGTGTCGCTTCGAGATAATGATCGCTGTTCATCGCGACGGACAGCCGATCATCCTCGATCTGGGCGACGTAGCTGGCCGCATTCCAGGCGGCGAGCAGCGTGGAAGAGCCGATGTCGGTCGACTGGTTGATTTCACTATCGAGTGTCTGGATGCCAAAGCGGAAAATCGAGGCTTCGTCGGTCAGATCATGAATCTGGAACTTGCGGGCATCGCGGCCCAGTTCCTCCTTCACCGCTGCCATCAATGTCTGCCGCTTGTGAACGAACGGCGCTTCGTCTGGCCAGATCGTCCGGATCAATTCCATGCCCGGATCGTCACCATAGCTATGAACGCCCATCAGCTGTCCGCTGGGGCGCAAAGCGCGCACGAGCGGGGCGATGATCTTCTCGGCTTTGAATGACAGTTCCGCCCGCGCGCTGTAAGGCTGCGACAAGAGCACGAAGTCGAAGTCGGCACGGGCCTGACCGCGGCGTGGAATGATGGCATCAAGCGCGAACCGTTGGTCGCGACGATAAAGGATGAGGACGGCGGGCACTTCATGCAACGGACGGCCCGTGTGTGCGCTGCGCCGCACACGCCAGTTGCGTTCAAGAAAGGGGTGGAGCTCGGTGATCGCCTCCTCAAAGTCGCCGGCAGTCGTGCCATCCAGCGCGACTTCCTCCCACACCATGCGGCTGGCTTCCACAGGGTTGGCCGGGTTCAGCCAAGGCGCTTCGGAATAGGGCAGGTTCGTCACCACCATCACGGTTGCCGGATGCTCCTGAAATCGATCCGGCATTTTCTCCAGCATCAGCCGTACATTTTCGAGGCTGATTTCCTTGGCAACGACATAGAATGGCAACCAAGAATAGCGGCGGTGCGCGCCGCGTAGAAGCCGGATCAGCGCCGTTCCATCGCCTGCGCCGCCGTCAAAGAGACGGATGGCCGGGGGGCGGGGCTGGGCGAATGTCAATTGGCGCAAGGCGCGGTCGGCAATGGCCTGTTTTTCCGATGATGTGTTCACAAACATCAGATATTTCTGACGGTTATCGTAGAAGCGGAAGCTATGCTCAACGGCCATCTCGGCCCTGCCAATGATCGCCGAGCGAAGGTTCGCTGCAGAAGGGCCGCCCTGTTCCGCAATGAAGCGATGAACCCGCTCCACAGTCTGCAACGTCACGCGGCCACCTTGCTGTAGACGGCTCACAAATTTCCCGTCGTTCACGGCCTGCCGCCCGAATGTCGTCTGCGCTATTTTCAACCGCTTGCAGGCCTCTTCAACCTGAGCGAGCAGGGTTTCGGCATCGGTCATGCCATTACCATCGCATCGCCGGAACGGGCCAGTCTTCGGCGATGCTAGGCAGGTTCAGCAGGCGGCTTGCCGTGCCGCCGAAAATCATCTGCTTGTCCGCAAAGCTTAGTCGGTCGCTGCGCAGCAGGAAGTTCAGGCTTTCGGCATAAGTGAGGCCGCGTTTGCGGGGGCGGGCGCCACGCGGCAGGTCCGCCGTGCGCAGGCGCGTATAGTCGCTAGCCCACATGATCCGGTCTGCACCGAAAGTAGCGAGTAGCTGATCGAGCCGGGGCCACAGGTCTTCAAACGGATAATTGTCTTCCGAAAGAAGCGGCGCGCCACACAGCTTCACCGCAATGTTAGGATAGCGGGCAAGGTCCAACAAATCCGGGAATGTGGCCCAGGACATGGTCTCGGGCGGGGACACGGGGTGTTGCGCCACGCCGATATGATCGATGATCAAGGTAAGGCGTGGATGGCGTTCCGCAATCTCCGCCATGCGCGCGCAGCCGCCATGGGTGGAATTGAAGATCGGCAGGCCGACGTCTTCCGCTGTCGCGTAAAGCGTGTCGAACTTTCCGGCGTCAAATTCGGGGCGCATTTCTGCGGTGGCGAAGTTGCCGACGAGCGCCCGACCGGCCACCATTGCCGGATTGGCGGCAACTTTGCGGACGGCAGGGCCAAAGTCATCTACGATCGGGAAGAAGGTGTGTACGCCGGGGAAGCGCCCCGGGAAAAGCTCCGCCGCGAGCTCGATAAATGCATCGTCGGTGACGGCAAGGGCGCGGTCGATACCGATCGTGTCCATCGCCTCGCGCGCCAGTTCGATCTGGAAGCGGGTCAGCAACGGCATGTCCCCGGCATTTAGCTTCATGGCCGGAAAAGGCTCGTGGATCTGCGCGTCGATGATCTCGAGGCTTTCGATAGAGGTCATGTTCCTATGGTCTCCGAGCTGATCTTGATTTCAGCGCTCATTGCGCGGTCTCGCGGGCTTCACGATCAACGCTGCGCGCATATGGCTTGAGCCCTTGCCATGTGAGCAGGATGGTCAGCGGACCGAGCAGGGCGGTGCTGAGCGAGATCGAATATTTGAGCATTTGAGGATCACCGAACAGATAATCGGTCAGAAGAGCGACCATCAACGGGCCAATCGCAAAGGCGAGAACGTTTGTGCAGAACTGACTCACCGAGCTGACCTGCGCCCGCATCCGATTGGGGGTGACAAGCTGAAAGGCTGCAATGGCCGGACCTGCGCCCATTGCTGAAACGAAGACCGCCACGGACTGCAACGTCAGCACCATCCAGGGGTTGGGCATCAGCGGCGCGGCCATGAAACAGGGGACTGACACGCACAGGCCGTAAAAGACGATGCGCAGATTAGCATCCGAGCGGCCCTGTTTCATCCACACCTCGGACACGCGCGCGCCCAGCAGCAAGGCGATGGGGGAGAGGACCATCGCTATCCCGCCGGTGATCATGCCAACATCGGAGAGTTGCCAGCCGAATTCGCGATTGTAGAGCGTTGGCATCCACTGCGAGATGCCCATGACCATCAGCAGCTTCATCGCCAGTCCGCCGATTGCAGCGAGATACACACGCCAGTCATCGCGCATGAAGCGTGCTACTTCTTTCACGGGAACGCTCTTCAGCTTGCGACCTTTTTGCTGACCGCGCCGGACGGGTTCCTTGGTGGTCAGCACGACGAGCGCCCAAATCAGCCCCGGCGCGCCGACAATGATGAAGGCCCATTGCCAGGGGCGGATGGTGCCGCCGAAGGGCAGGCTGACCGTGGGGAAATGTGCCACCATCGCCAGCACCGCACCGCCCATAAACAGGGCAAGACCTGTGCCTGCTGTCGCCCCGATGGAAAGGACACCGGTTGCAAAGGCAACTTTTTCACGTGGGTAGGAATCCGTGACGATTGACCATGTGGCTGGGCCATAACCGGATTCCCCAACACCAATGCCCATCCGCGCCAGAAACAGGTGTGTATAATTTTGGGCAATGCCGCACAGCATTGTCGCAGCGCTCCAAAAAGCGATGCAGCCAGCGACGATATTGCGGCGGTTTCTGGTGTCGGCAAAGCGTGCGATAGGCATCCCCGCAACCGCATATGTCAATGAAAATGCGGCACCGAGCAGCAACGCCGCTTGGGTGTCCGAGATGCCGAAATCCCGTTGCACGGGCAGGATCAGCAGTG
>CAMLFF010000105.1 GCA_946479185.1 uncultured Sphingobium sp. | reverse complement strand
GCTGCACACCGCGCTATCTGTTCATGACCATGATGTCGGCGGGCATTGCCGTGCTGGGCCTGCTGCTCTCCTCCCCTGCGGTCGTGATCGGCGCGATGCTCATTTCGCCGCTGATGAGCCCGATCCTTGGGCTTGGCTTCAGCCTTGCCCTTTTCGATTTCGCCGAGATGCGCCGCTCGCTCTCGGCACTGGCGATCGGCGCCTGTGCCGCGCTGCTATTCACCGCGCTCATCGTGCTCATGTCTCCCCTGAAGGCGCCGACGGTCGAAATCCTCGCACGCACCAGACCCAATCTGTTCGATCTGCTGGTCGCCCTTTTCGCAGCTCTTGCGGGCACCTTCGCGATCATTCGCGGCAAAGGCGAAACCATCGTTGGCGTCGCCATCGCCACCGCGCTCATGCCGCCGCTGGCCGTTGTCGGCTTTGGCCTCGCGACATGGAATCTGCCGATCCTGGGCGGGGCGCTGGCCCTGTTCATCACCAACTTCGTCACCATCGCGCTCTCCGCAATGGTCATGGCGCGCTATTATGGCTTTGGGCACTATCTCTCCAGCCAGCAGAGCTGGTCCCAGACCATTTTGCTCATGCTACTCTTCGTGGCGATGGCCGTGCCGCTCGCAATCTCACTGAGCCGCATCGCCGGAGAGGCCGTCGCGGTCAGTCAGATCCGCTCGTTCCTCTCAGGGCGATTTGGCGCACAGGCGCGCGTCACGCAGCTGGATGTCGATTTCGATCGGGCGCCGATGACCGTGCGGACGGTGATCATCGCGCCCCGATCACGAGCGGAAAGCAATGCAATGCTGCAAAGCGACCTGAGCGACAGGCTCGGGCGACCCGTCGCTTTGCAGGTCGATCAGGTGCTGCTCGATCCCGGCGCTGGCTCGGTGGAAGCGCAGCGCGCCGAACTCCAGCGCGCCAATGACGCCAATGCACGCGATATCGGTCGTGCCAATGGCGTGGCAGGCCTTGTCGCGCTCGCAGCGGGCATCGCACCAGACGCGGTGACGATCGATCGCGACCATCGCAGGGTCACAGCGACCGCCGCCGTGCTGCCGGGCGCGCAGCTTGCCAGCTATCAGGCGCTGGAAAGCCGTGTCATCCAGTCCGTCGAGGGCTGGGAGATCGCGCTCATCCCGCCGATGGCGCCGCTCCCGCTCATCAGCTTTGCGGATAATGTGGACGTGCTCGATCCGCAGGCCCGGCAAGCCGTCCTGCTCTCCGCATGGGCGGCCAAGCGCTGGAACAGCCCGCAACTTGCGGTTCCCGGCCTTCCCGTCACCACGCCCGAGCGACCCATCCTGTCTCAGCGTCGGGCCTTGGCAATTGCGGCGCTGCTGAGGGAACAGAAGATCAGCGTAACGCCAGCGCCTCCCTCAGGCCAAAGCTATCGCTTAGCAATTGGCGCGCAGGCGGGGCTCTAGCCGATCATTTCAGGACGACTGTCTTCTTGCCCACCATGAAGGTGCGGTCCTGCAGATGCAGGCGCACGCCTTCCGCCAGCACGCGGCGCTCTACGTCGCGGCCCTTGCGCACCAGATCGTCAGGCTGATCCTTATGGGTGATCGTCTCGACATCCTGATGGATGATCGGGCCTTCATCCAGATCGGTCGTGACATAATGGGTTGTCGCGCCGATCATCTTCACGCCACGCGCAAAGGCCTGATGATAGGGCTTGGCGCCCTTAAAACCTGGCAAAAAGCTGTGGTGGATGTTGATGCAGCGGCCATTTAGAAATGCGGCCATGTCATCTGACAATATCTGCATATAGCGCGCCAGCACGACAAGCTCTGCGCCCGTCTCCTCGACCACGGCCTTGATCTGCGCTTCCTGCTGCGCCTTGGTGTCCTTGGTGATCGGGAAATGATGATAAGGCGTGTCACCCAGCAGCGATATGTTGAGCGCTTCCTTCGGGTGGTTCCCCACCACTGCGGTCACATCCATATTCAGCTCACCGATTCGGTTGCGGTAGAGCAGATCGCCCAGGCAATGGTCGAATTTGGAGACCATCAGCACCACCTTGCGCGGCACCGTGAGGTCGCGCAGCGCGCTCTTCATCGCATATTGGCCAATGATCGGCTCAAGCGCGTCCTTCGCCGCGCCTATGCCAGCTGGCCCCGGCACAAAGCGTATGCGCTGGAAATATTGGCCACTTTCCGGATCGTTGAACTGCTGCGCTTCGTTCAGATTGCACCCAACGCTCGCGAGCGCACCGGCCACTGCAGCCGTGAGGCCGGGCTGGTCCGTGCAGGAGAGTGTGAGGACATAATCAGGAGTGTGCGATGCGAGCATTCAGATATTCCTTTGCCAGGCTGGGCTTGGCCCGGGCTGGTAACATCAGAAGGCGCAGCGCTCCTATGACTTTTTTCGCCCGAATTGCGACGATCCGCAGCCGCTACCCGTAAACGCCTATCGCATGACGCGCCGCAATTTGTCCGGCCCGCTCGCCAAGCGCAGCGCCGGACATATCCGCACGAGCCTGCGCCCAGCCCTCCGGCGTGATGGAAACGGCCCGCCCCGTCACGATCAGATTGGCCAAGCCTTTGGGCAGGAAGCAATCTTCAGGCAAAGCGCCCTCTTGGCCTTCGCCAACCTCCGTATTGCCCACAACATGGCGCGTGCGCGGCACCTGCATCGTGCCCGCCAGATCGATGAGCGAACTTTGCTCGAAACCGGGCACGCTTTTGAGGAATGGCAGAAATTCGCGAACCAGCACCCGCGCTTTCGCTTCTGCGCGGCTCATCTCATCCGGCGTCCATGTGCCTTTGCCTTCCAGAACGGGGCCTTCCACATAGAGCGTGTTGCGCCGCGTCCACATGTCAGTCAGCCCACGCACCACAATATTGTCTGGCTGTTCGGCAGAGAGGCGCCCCTCCCGCTTGGCCTTCCCTACCAGATCGGGCCAATCCGCCGCCCCGGCCAAGGCGCGCTCGATATCCACTTCACCGATACGGAAGCGCATGTGCATCGCGCTCGCACCATCGTGCTCGCGTACATCCGCCCCGGCCCGCAACGCCAGCTCGCCATCACCCGTCGCATCGATCACGATTTTCGCGGGGATCGCGAACCGCCCGGACTTATTCTCCACCATCGCGCCGCGCACAGCGCCCTCGTCCATGATCGGCGTCGAGACCCAGCTTGAGAGCAGCAATTGCACGCCCGCCTCTTGCGCCAAATCGAGCAGCACATATTTCAGCGCTTCCGGCTCATAGGCGAGCCCGCCCGTGGCCGCATCCACGCCAGCCTCGCCGCCAGCGATCAGCCGCGCCTCAATCTCAGCGCCAAGACCGCCCGCCGAAACCGGCAGATCAATCGCGAAGGAGAGCGGCGCATTTCCGCCCAGCACTACATTGCGCTCGACGAGCAGCACATTGGCCCCGGCCCGCGCAACTGTCACGGCAGCGCAGACGCCCGCGATCCCTCCGCCGCACACCAGCACATCCACGGACTTGTAGACGGGGGTCCGCCGCTTGGGGAGCGTGATGCGCTCTATCAGATCGGTCGCCATCGCTTAATCCCTCACCATTTCGTGAACCACGGCTTTGCTGATATCGATCGCGCCATCGACCAGATTTTGCCCCTGCGCGATCAGCAGCGCCTGCAATTCATCCATCGCCACCGCGCGCGTCGATACCCCATCCCGGCAAGCCAGCGCCGCCGCCGTCCCCGCCGCCTGACCAAAGGCCATGCAGTCCGGGATCTGGCGGCAACGCGAATGCGCCTCATAGCTCATCGACACCGTCTTGCCCGCGACCAGCACATTCTCCAGCGTCTGCGGCAAAAGGCAGCCAAATGGCACGCCGAACACCGACGTGACCATCTTGGAGGCCGCCAGCCGCTCGCGAAACTCCGCCGTCGCTTCGCTCCCATCCTTGGGATGCCGCACGAAATTGGGCGTATCGGGCAAGCGATGGTAACGTTTGAAAACATCGTCCTCATGAAAGATGCCGCCGAGAATATCCTCCCGCGTGAGCGTGTAATCGCCAAGGATGCGCCGTGAATCGCGCACGCCGATCATCGGCGCGGCCTTGATGAGATAGGCATCCTCAAAGCCCGGCACTGTCCGCAAAAACGGCACAAACGCCCGCACGCCCTGCCGCGCACGGATTTCCGCATCGGTCAGATCATCGGCATCATAAGGGTCGCGGTGCAACACCCGCACGCCATAAATATAGCCCATCTTCCCATCCCGCGTGGATGGCGCGATGCCGAAGTTGGAGAAATTATCGAGATACACATCCTCGGCGAGAATCCCCGCCTCCTTGGCGCCCTTCACCAGATCGCTGCGCCCCTTGCGATCCTGACTGCGCGTATAATCCACGCCCCCAATCTGGAAGAGCATCACCATCGGCTGCGGATGGACATAGTCCTGCATCGGCGCGCCTGCCCGCGCGACGATATCGGCATCGCCCGTCGCATCGACCACCACATCGGCCAGCACCGCCTGGCGCCCGGCTTTGTTCTCGATGACCACGCCTTTGACGACGCCATCCTCTACAATGGCATCCGTTACCCAGGTTTGGGCAAGCACCTGCACGCCCGCCTTCTCGACCATCTCGGCCAGCACGAATTTCAATATCTCGGGATCGAACGGCACAGCAAAATGCCCTTCGCCTAAATCCGGGTCTGCCCCACCAATCTCGCGCAGCCGGGTGATCACTTCCCGCATGATGCCCCCGGTGAAGAAGGCCTGATGATATTCGGTAACGAAGGATCGCGGCCCCGTGCCGCCCAACGTCGTGTCGCGCTCGATCATCAGCACACGTGCGCCGTTGCGCGCAGCGGAGACAGCCGCCGCAACGCCCCCAGCGCCACCGCCGCACACGAGCACATCAGTGCTGGCGTAGATCGGAACCACCTGTTCCGGCTCGTCGATCCACTCAATCTTGTCGGTCGTCATGCGCTTAACACCCCTTCGCCTCGGCGCAGTAACTATCTAACCATCATACACTTTGCAAGCCGTCGGCATATTGACGCGTTAAATATATAACAATATGATAGTTAGATGAACAGCATGGCATCGGGATCCGCCCCTGAGCGGGAAAGCTACTTTGAACCCGCAAGGGAAATCCCGGTCGTGCGGCGCACGCAGGTGCTGGTCGCCGGGGCTGGCGCAGGCGGCTACCCCGCCGCAATCCGCGCAGCACGGGCAGGCGCGGAAGTGTTGCTGATCGAGCGCAATTCGGTCGTCGGCGGTACGGGGCCAATGTCCTTCGTCACCGAGTTTCTCAGCTGCGAGAATATCGGCGGCATATTGCGCGAAGTGCAGCAGCGCCTCGCCGCGCAGGGCGCCGCGCCCGAGCATTTCCTCCCCGAATTTTTCAACCTCGCTTATGATCCCGAGATGCTCAAACTCGTGGTGCTGGACATGCTGGTCGAGTCCGGCGTCGACCTTCTGCTCAACACTCAGGTGGTGGATATCATCCGCGAGGGCGACACGCTCAAGGGCGTCATTATCGAGAATAAGTCGGGTCGTCAGGCGATCTTTGCCGATGTCATCATCGATGCCAGCGGCGATGCCGATCTCGCCGCCCGCGCTGGCGTGCCCATGCACCCCCGCGAGGCCCCGCAACCCATGATGATGCTGTGCCGCATGGGCGGCGTGGATTGGGAGCGGATGCAGGCCCATGCTCGCGCCAACCCAAATGATTTCTCCAAACTGTGGGGCACCCCCGCCAATGCGCTGGATGGCGGGCAATACGTCCACCTCACTGGCTGGAAGTCCCTCGTCGCAACCGGCAAGGAGGAAGGCAGCCTTCCCGGCACCTTTGGCCACCACATCTCAATCTTCGGCGCCACGCCAGCCAATCTCAAACATGGCATCGGCTATCTCTACGCCGTGCAAGTGCTGGACCGTGACCCGACCGACGCCGCCGACATGACCGGTGCGGAAGTAGAAGGCCGCCGCCGCGCGCGCGATTTCCTGCCCTTCGTCAAGCGCATCCCCGGCATGGAGGAGGCCTATCTCATCGACATGGCGCCCCAGATCGGCGTGCGCGATAGTCGCCGCATCGTCGGCGATTACACGCTCACCCGCGACGATATTTTCGATGGCGCGGTGTTTGAGGATGAAATCGCCCTCAAAGTCTATCGCGGCCCCAACCTCAAAGGCTGGGTGCGCCACAAGCCCGATGGCAGCGAGGGCGGCAAATGCCATGACCTGACCGAGATGCCCATCTCCATCGTGGTGCTGGGCCTGCCCTATCGCTGCATGTTGCCGGTGGGCGTGGAAAATCTGCTGGTCGCGGGCAAGACGGTCTCGTTCGATAATGAGGCCCATCAAAGAGTGCGCCTGATGCCTGAATGCATGGCGATGGGCGAAGCCGCAGGGGCAGCGGCGGCACTGGCTGTGCAGGCGCGTGTCACACCTCGACAGGTTGACGTAGCGCGAGTGCGGGAGATGCTGATCGAAGGCGGCGTGAACCTCGACCGCGCCGAGGTGCGCATCGAGGAAGTGCGCGCAACGCTGAAATCACGCGGGCTAAATGTGGCGGCGGCTTAGACAGCGCCGCATACACCATAGCGTATCGCGCACCCTTGAGGTTTCTTGCGTAGGAATCCGTCTGCCGTTACCCCCTCCAACCAAGGGGGAAGCAATTATGGCGAAGTCAGGTGCGGTGAGCATGACAGAGGGGCCGTTGATCGGCATCCTGTTGCGGGTGGCTTGGCCCATCACGCTCACCAACCTCTTTCAATCCTTCTACGATATCATCAACAGCTTCTGGGTCGGTCGGCTGGGTGAAAACGCCATCGCGGCGGTCGCCGCCAGCGGCCCGCTCTTCTTCGTGCTCATTGCGCTCGGCTCGGGACTTACGACCGCAGGCGCCGTGCTCATCGCCCAATATGCTGGCGCTAAAAGACATGACATGCTGGATCATGTCGCGGCGCAAACCTTGCTCATGGTGGCGCTGATCGCGCTCGCCTTCACCCTCATCGGCATGCTCTCCGCCTCGCCAGTGCTCCGGCTCATCGGTGTCAGCCCTGCAATTCATGACCTCGCCCATGATTATCTCAATATCCGCTACATCGGCATGATCCCGATGTTCGGATTCATGGCGCTACAGGCTATGCTCAATGCCGTTGGAGAAGTGCGCTTCGCCATGCGCGTCCAGATTGTCGCTCTCATCCTCAATGCCCTGCTTGATCCGGTCCTCATCTTTGGCATCGGCCCCATCCCGGCGCTTGGCGTGGCAGGCGCTGCAATCGCCACCGTTACGGTGCAGATCGGCGCGCTCATCGTCGGCCTCCATCACCTCATATCCGGCCACTCGGCCCTTCATTTGAAGCTAAGCCAGTTCAGGCCGGATTGGCAGCATATCCGCAGGGCAACCAGCCTTGGCCTGCCTGCCTCCATCGAGCAGGCAATCCGCACCTTCTCATCGCTCTTGCTCATGTCCCTTGCGGCAGGCTTCGGCACGGTGGGCTTGGCAGCTTATGGAGTCGGCACCCGCCCGCTCTTCTTCTGGTTCACGCCGATGATCGGCCTCTCCATCGCGACGGCAGCGGTCGTCGGCCAAAACATCGGTGCGGGTCTGACGGATCGTGCAATGGCCGCCGCGCGGATATCGGCAATGCTCGGCTTTTTCTGCCTCACCGCAATTGGCCTCGCCCATTTGCCATTCGTGCCCGCAATCATGGGCGCACTCGCGCCCGGCGCGCCCGCCGTGGCTGCCAGCGCCACCACATTCGGCTATATCTGCTTCCCATTTCTGGGCGTCATGGCTGCAAATCAGGCTCTTCTCGGAGCCTTTAGGGGCGCCGGCAGTACGCGCCAGTCCATGACACTCTCCATCGTCATGCAATGGGTTTTCCAAATGCCCTTCGCCTATATCGTGGCGCTTGGCACATCCATGGGCATTCTGGGCATTTGGTGGAGCTATGTCTTCGCGAACATCGCGGCCTTGGCGCTGTGCGTCATCTGGTATCGCTATGGGCCATGGCGCAAGAGACTGGTCGCACCCGGCTGACGCGACAGCCCCCTCTTCAACTCACTCCTCCCGACGATACCCACCAAGCCCCGGCTTGAACGACTTCTCATCCAGAAACTGCGTCATCCCCTTGCGCCGTCCGCGCTCGGGATCCTGTGACGCCGCCGTCGCCGCAAAGGCGCCCAGCATCGCCTCGGACGTATCCCAATCCAACCGCTCGACATATTTGAACGCCGACTTGGCATGGCGCAAAATCGTCGGGTTCTTGGAGAGCAGCTTGCGCGCCAAAGCTTCCGTCTCCGTCCGCAACTCCGCAAGCGGAACGGACCGATTGACCAGCCCCATCTCCGCCGCCTTCTTCCCGTCAAACGGGTCGCCGGTCATGATATAATAGAGCGAGTCACGATGGTTCATCACCTGCGCCACGGCTTTGGTCACATTGCCTGCCGGGATGATGCCCCAATTAATCTCGGAAAGGCCGAAAATCGCCTCATCCGCCGCAATCGCCAGATCGCACGCGACCAGAGGCGTGAAGGCGCCGCCAAAGCACCAGCCATTCACCATCGCGATGGTCGGCTTGGGATAATGCATCAGCCGCCGCCACATCCAGTCCGTCGCCGCACGGCGATAGCGTGCCTGCACGACCGAGGATTCGCCCTCCGTCTCGCGGAAATATTCCTTCAGGTCCATGCCCGCAGAGAAGGCCTCGCCCTCACCCGTCAGCACGATCACGCCCACCTCTTCGCGCAGCTCCAGCTCATCCAGAACCACCCACATTTCGCGGTTCACAGTGGGGCTCATTGCATTGCGCTTCTCGGGCCGGTTGAGCGACACCCAGGCAATGCCCTCGTCCAGAGTCACTTTCACGGTTTCGAATGTCAGGTCACTCGCCATTGCTTGTCTGGTCCTTTTCATCAGCGGTTTCGATCAGGCGGGCGAGCAGTGTCGTGAGCGTTTCGCTCTCCTCACGGCTCAGGTCCGCCATCATCTCGTCTTCAAGCTTGCGCGCCGCCGCGCTCACCTTCGCGAGCGCCGCGCGCCCGGCAGCGGTCATGGAAATCAGCGATATCCGGCGATTGACCTCGCTCGTCTCACTTGTCACCAGATCCTTCGCGCGCAACTGCGCAATCTGCTGCGTAACCGCCTGCGGCGTCACCCGCTGGGCGCGCGCAAGATCAGCCGCCGAGCAAGGTTCAAGCCCCTTGAGAAATGAGAGCATGGTGAAATCGCTCGCGGAAAGGCCATGCTCGCGCACCAGCTCATCCAGCGCCACTTTCGCCGCCGTATAGCTGCGCTTGAGCAGATAGAGCAGACGGAACCTGCGCTCATTCTCCTCACGGGCAGCCGCTCGCTCCGCAGATTGCACGATCATTTTCTAACGCTTCCTAGACTGACAAACAGCTTTATATAAAGTCACTTGATAATGATTTAAGCTGATTGTCAATCGAGGATTTTGCCGACGTCAGCCCCAAACATCCTCCGCCACGCGCACGACCAGCTCCAGCTTGGCCTGCTCATCCTCAATGCCCATCGCATTGCCGCCAATGCCGCTCGAGA
>CAMLFF010000104.1 GCA_946479185.1 uncultured Sphingobium sp. | reverse complement strand
ATCTTCCATCGCCGGATAGAGGATTTCCTCGATCGCCGGATTGAGCCGGTGGATTTCGTCGATGAAGAGCACATCGCCCTCATCCAGATTGGTGAGCAGCGCCGCCAGATCACCTGCCTTGGCAATGACCGGCCCGGAGGTGGAGCGGAACCCCACGCCCATCTCCCGCGCGACAATCTGAGCCAGCGTCGTCTTGCCAAGGCCGGGCGGGCCAAAGAACAGCACATGATCGAGCGCTTCGCCCCGCGCCTTGGCCGCAGCGATGAAGATGCGCAGATTTTCCCGCGCGGCCTTCTGCCCGATGAATTCATCGAGCGCCTTGGGGCGCAGCGCCGCGTCCATGTCATCCGGCGCGCGCAGGGGGGAGAGGATGGGGGAGGCGGTCACCGGCACCACCGTACACCTAGGCCTGCTAATGCTCGCGACATCCTAAACGCCCATCCCCGAGTAACTCAAACCGAGGGCGATCGAAATCGCGCCTGTCATAAATGCCGTTGCTGAAAGCCAACCACAGGCTTGCCCTATAAAGGCCCAACGCTGCGCTTTGACGGCTTCTTGGCGCAGTTCGGCTTCCCGATCAGTATACTGCTCCCCAGTAATCGAAACGCGGGTCCAGTAGAAAATTTGATTTTTAAACGGGAGAACAGCTCTGATCGCTGTTGATTGGCTAAGCCTGGCACTCAGGAGAGCAAATAATATCCCGAAGAAAAAACCAGTGCATGCATACAACTTTGTACTGTTCGAGAGATTGGCCGCAGCTAACACTGCGATAGCACCGCCACCATTCACCGCTAATAGAGACGCATTTAGCCATTTAAATGCCGAACTGTGCTGCTCAAGGACAAGCTTTACCCCATCGGTCAAAGAGTCGGCTTCAATACGGGCGCACGCTTTAAGAACAGCGATGTCCATTTCCTCGCTCACTTCGCCGCCTTACGCAGCGCGAGCCGCACCAGCGCATCGAGTGTGGCATTGTCGCCCAGCTCGTCCACGGCGGCGCTCACGGCCATTGAGGCCTCGCCGGGCTTGAAGCCGAGTGATGCGAGCGCGGAGAGAGCATCCGCCTGTGGCCCGCTGGCGATGGAGGCGATTCCCGCCGCCCCGCCGCCAATCGTCAGGCCGCCGGTCGCGATGAGGCCGATCTTGTCCTTGAGTTCGCGCACAATCCGCTCGGCAAGCTTGGGGCCAACGCCGTTTGCGCGCGCGACCATTGCCTTGTCTTGCGCGGCGATGGCGCGGTGAAGCTCGGTGGGATCGAGCGCAGAGAGAATCGCCAGGGCGACCCTTGCGCCGACGCCCTGCACACCCGTGAGCAGCCGGAACCAGTCCCGCTCCGTCTCGCTCGCAAAGCCCACGAGGCGGATGAATTCCTCGCCCACCAGCATCTCGGTATGCACGGTCACGGCCTCACCCACGCGCCCGAGCGCGGAGAGGCTGCGGGTGGACATGCCCACGAGATAGCCCACGCCGCCAACGTCGACGACGGCGCTATCCAGCCCGGTTGAGGCGAGCAATCCCTTCAAATGCGCGATCATGCGAGCGGTCTAGCGATGTTCCCGCTTCGTTTCCACCGTTTATGAGCAGGCAGTGTTGGCCGTGGAGCGAGGCTCGGTTATAAGGTGACGCACGACCCAAATCCGCGCCGCATCTGCCCACGCAGATTGACAAAAGCAGCCGCTTTGCCTATCGGCGCGCCTTCGGACAGGCGGTCGCTCCCAGTTAAATGGTGTGAGGCGGCCCTTATCTGTCGATTTTAAACCGATTCGATCTTGAGGAATGAACGATGAAGCGCACCTTTCAGCCGAGCAACCTGGTTCGCAAGCGCCGGCACGGCTTTCGCGCACGGATGGCGACAGTGGGCGGCCGCAAGCTGCTGAACGCACGTCGCGCCCGCGGCCGCAAGAAGCTGACGGCCTGATTTCAGCGCCTCGGCGCGTTGTGGGCCGTATGACCCGCCGCGCCGAGTTTCTGGCTGCCAATAGCGGCCTGCGCGCACCGATGCCCGGCTTTGTTCTGCTGGTGCATGATCGCAAGGATGGCGATCCCACGGCGCGAATCGGTATTACCGTGACCAAGAAGATCGGCGGCGCCGTCATCCGTAACCGGATGAAGCGGCGCTTTCGTGCTTTGGCGCGCGATCTTTTGCCGAGTGATGGCATTGTCGGTGCAGACCATGTGCTGATTGGCCGCGCTGGCGGTGTGGAGCGCGATTATGCGACTTTGCACATCGAGCTTAGCAAGGCGCTGCGCAAGCTGAGCGCCAAGCGTGATGCAGGCGTCACGGGTGGGGGCGGGCATGATCGCCCGGCCAAGGGCAAGTCGGTGCAGCAGTCGCCTGCCAGCGCCCCGCCCAAAGCCAGCACAGAGCGATGATCGCCCGGCTGCTCATCCTGATCGCGCGCTTCTGGCAGCTTGGTCCCAGCCGCATTCTTCCGCCCACATGCCGTTATGCGCCGAGCTGCTCGCAATATGCGATTGAGGCGCTGCAAAAACATGGCGCGATAAGGGGTGGCTGGCTGGCGTTGAAGCGGCTATTGCGCTGCCACCCTTGGGGGGGCTGCGGATATGATCCGGTGCCCGAGCGCATTGGCCGGCCCCAAAACATTGATGTTAAAGAAGAGACGGGAAGCTAGAGAGACGTGGACGACAAGCGTAACATTCTCCTCGCCGTGGCATTGACCATCGCCATCCTCTTCGGCTGGCCTGTCATCTCCAACTATTTTTTCCCCACCGCTGCAAAGGTGGAGCAGAAAGAGCAGGCCGCCGCGCCCAAGGCGCAGACCGGACTGCCGACCGATGCGCCCGTCGCCCTGCGCGACCGTGGCCTGGTCATGCGTGAGAGCCCGCGGGTTCTCATCGAGACACCAAAGCTTGCGGGTTCAATCAACCTGAAGGGCGCCCGCATCGATGATGTGGTGCTGCCGACCCATAAGGAAACGATCGAGGAGAAGTCCCTCCCCGTTCGCCTGTTCAGCCCCAGCGGCACGGGCGATGCTTATTTCGCGAGCTTCGGCTGGGCGGGTGAAGGCGTGCAATTGCCCGATGGCAACAGCCTGTGGACCGCTGACCGCCAGAAGCTGACGCCGCAGTCGCCCGTCACGCTGCGCTGGACCAACAATGCCGGCCAGACCTTCGTGCAGCGCATCTCCATCGATGATAATTATCTGCTCACCATTGCGCAGACGCTGGAGAATAAGGGCGCCAACCCCGTTGCGGCGCGCGCTTATGCGCTGCTCTCGCGCATCGGCCCCTCGAAAAATCCATCGACCTGGACAATCCACACCGGCCCGGTCGGCGTGTTCAATGGCTCGGCCAATTACAGCATCAAGTTCGAGACGCTGGATGAGGAAGGCGACAAGCGCTTTTCCACCACGGGCGGCTGGCTCGGCTTTACCGATCTTTACTGGCACGCTGCGCTCATCCCGGCGCAAACCCTGCCGGTCGAGGCGCAATATCGCACGGGTGCTGGCAAGCGCTATCAGGCGGACATGACCTATGCGCCCAGCATCATCGCGCCGGGCACGTCGCTGACGACCACGAGCCGCTTGTTCGTGGGCGCCAAGGAAACCCGCGTTCTTGATGGCTATATGGACAATCAGGGCATCGCGCTGTTCGATCGTGCGATCGACTGGGGCTGGTTCCGCTGGTTCGAAAAGCCGATCTTCTACATGCTCGATTGGCTCTTCCTCCACATCGGCAATTTCGGCGTGGCCATCATCTGCCTCACCTTTGTGGTGCGCGGCCTGATGTTCCCTGTGGCTCAGCGCCAGTTCGCATCGATGGCCGCCATGCGCGCCATCCAGCCGAAGATGAAGGCGCTGCAGGAGCGCTACAAGAACGACAAGCCCAAGATGCAGCAGGAGATCATGCAGCTCTACAAGACGGAGAAGGTCAATCCGCTCGCGGGCTGCCTGCCGATCTTCCTGCAGATCCCCATCTTCTTCGCGCTCTACAAGGTGCTGCTGCTGGCCGTGGAAATGCGCCACCAGCCCTTCTACCTGTGGATCAAGGATTTGTCCGCGCCAGACCCGGCGCATATCCTCAACCTGTTCGGCCTGCTGCCCTTCACGCCGCCATCCTTCCTTGGGATCGGCATCCTGGCTGTGATCCTGGGCATCACCATGTGGCTGCAATTCAAGCTGAACCCGGCGCCGATGGACGATATGCAAAAGCAGATCTTCTCGCTGATGCCGTGGATGATGATGTTCATCATGGCGCCCTTCGCGGCAGGCCTGCTCATCTACTGGTGCACGTCCAACATCCTCACCATTGCGCAGCAGTGGTGGCTGTATAAGCGGCACCCCGTGCTGAGCCAGCAGGCGGTGGTGGCCAAGTAACGATCGGGAACGATCACCGTTTGGACCGGGCCTGCCAGTGCGCGTTTCTTCGGATCAGAGGATAGCGCGGGCATGCCCGGAGCGAACAGAAAGCGTTGACGATGCCAGAAGTGCAAAACACCGACGAACGGGACAATGAGCAGGCCATTGAGGAGGCGCGGCGGATATTCTCCGGGCCGATCAATTTCCTGCTTTCCGCGCCGAGCCTTGATTTCATCCCCAGTGCCGATGTGCCGGAAGTGGCCTTCGCGGGGCGCTCCAATGTGGGCAAATCATCGCTCATCAATGCGCTGACAAACCGCAACAGCCTCGCGCGCACATCCAACACGCCGGGCCGCACGCAAGAGCTCAACTTCTTCGATGTGGGCGAGCCCATGCGCTTCCGCCTCGTCGATATGCCGGGTTACGGCTTTGCCAAGGCGCCCAAAGATTTGAAGCGGCAATGGCGCTATCTGGTGAATGATTATCTCCGTGGCCGCCCCGTGCTCAAGCGCGCGCTGGTGCTCGTTGACAGCCGCCACGGCCTCAAGGATGTCGACCACACCCTGCTTGACATGCTGGATGAAGCTGCCGTGAGCTATCGGCTGGTGCTGACCAAGACGGACAAGATCAAGGCGAGCGAGCTGGCCGCCGTGACCGAGAAAACCGCGATCGAAGCGCGCAAGCGCCCGGCTGCGCATCCGCAGATCATCGCAACCTCCGCCGAAAAGGGCATGGGCCTGCCCGAGCTGCGCTCGGCGGTGATCGAGTCGCTTTACTAGGGGCACGGCGCATGGGGGATGATGTGAGCGACACCTTCGTGAGCATCACGCGGCTTCGGGTGCGCAGCTGGCGCTTCCTCCCCGCCTTCTTCCTCCAGACCGGCGGCGTGATTGCGCAGGCGCGTAAAGCCGATGGCTTTGGCGGTGGCGCACTGCTGCGGGATCGGCAGCGCACATTCTGGACCCTGACGCTGTGGCATGACGAGCAGGGGATGCGGCGGTTTCTGACGAGCGGTGCCCACCTTAAGGTGATGCCGCGCCTGCTGGGCTGGTGCGATGAGGCGAGCGTCGTCCATTGGTGGCAGACGAGCGCGGCCATGCCCGATTGGCTGGAGGCGGAGCGGCGAATGCGCGCCGAAGGGCGAATCTCCAAAGTGCGCAATCCGAGCCCCGATCATGCCGAGATGCGGTTTCACCCGCCGCGCACGACGCTGTCCGTCCCCATCCCGCAGGCGACCCGGACCTGAAAGGCCCTCCCATGCTCAAGCTCATCATCGGCAATAAAGTTTATTCCAGCTGGTCACTGCGCGGCTGGCTCGCGGTCAAGCAGAGCGGCCTGCCTTTCGAGGAAGTGATGGCGCCGATGTTTGGCGAGGATTGGGAGGATCGCAAAACTCAGCCCGATCTCGCGCCATCGAGCGGCAAGGTGCCGACGCTGTGGGATGGCGACATCGTGCTGTGGGATAGCCTCGCCATCATCGATTATCTGGATAGCGTGACGGGGCGCCAATATTTCTGGCCGGAGGATAAGGCCGCGCTGGCGCTGGCCCGCTCCATGTGCGCGGAGATGCACGCGGGCTACCAGCCCCTCCGGCAGGCCTGCGGCATGAACACCCGCCATGTGCTGGCGCCGCGCGATCTTGGGCCGGATGTGATGGCCAACGTCTCCCGCATCTGCGCGCTCTGGGATCAGGCGCGTGACCGCTTTGGGAGCGAGGGACCATATTTGTTCGGCAGCTTTAACGCGGCGGACATCATGTTCGCGCCGGTCGTCACGCGCTTTGTCACGCATGCCATTGATGTGCCCGCACCGGCACGCGATTATATGGATGCCGTGCTGGCCCATCCCTTCATGCGTGCGTGGCTGGCGGATGCCGCGGCGGAAAGCTGGGTCATCCCTCGGCTGGAACCCGACAGCGCCTCCGCCTGATCCGGCGCAGACCTCCCAACATCGTCACCCCGGACTCGATCCGGGATGACGAATTCTTAAACTCAGGGCAAGCGCTCCGTCTCATAGGGCGTGCCGTCGCGGTGCTGATAGCCTGCAGCGGTGAAGATCATGTCGATATCGGGATAAGCCCCGCCCGCGTCCCGATCCCCCGCACTCACGCAGATGAAGCTGCAATCGGCAGTGCTGCGGTTCACGAGGTGATGGCCGTTGCGCACGCCAGCCGCCCAGGCGACAACCGCCCCTGCGTGCAGGATCGTCTCGCCCTCATCCTCGATCAGCACGGCCTCGCCTGTGAGCATGACGAGCAGCTCATCCTCGCCCTCATGCCAATGCCGCTGCGATGACCATGCGCCGGGCTTGAGCACCACATGGGAGGCGCCCAGCGCCTTCATGCCCGCGACGGGTGCAAGGCGGCGATACCAGCGCCCCTGCACCGGCGCATCATATGGCGCGGGATAGCCGGTCTTGTTGACCTGCGTGATGGCGTCCAGATCAATTTTGGGCATGATTGGCCTCCGGTAATTGCAAGAACCGGCTAATCCAAAACAGCCTGCTTCGCCAGTGCTGCACCCGCTCTTCCCTTGATCCCCAGCATTGGCTAGGCGGTTGGCATGACAGATGCTGCCCTGACTGATCCGCTCGCGCTGGCCGAAGCGCTGATCGCGTGCCCCTCCGTAACCCCTGCCACCGGGCCGGTGTTCGATTGTCTGGAGGGGATGCTGGCGCCGCTCGGCTTCACCGTCGAGCGCTTTGTGGACGGAGATGCGGCGGACGCGGACAGCGAAGGGCCGGTGGAGAATCTGCTCGCGGTACGGCGCAAGGGCGATGGCAGGCATTTCGCCTTTGCCGGGCATCTTGATGTCGTGCCGCCGGGCGAGGGCTGGGCAAGCGACGCCTTTGCGCCAGAGCGGCGTGGCGGGCTGCTTTATGGGCGTGGCGCTGTCGATATGAAAAGTTCGATTGCGGCCTTTGTGGCGGCGATCGCGCGGGCCGATGCCGCGTCGGGTGCGCAGCCGGGCACGATCAGCCTGCTCATCACCGGCGATGAAGAGGGCGATGCCGTGCATGGCACCCGCGCGCTCATGCGCCACATGGCCGCGCGCAATGTGAAGCCCGACCTGTGCCTTGTGGGCGAACCGACATCGGTGAAGCAACTGGGCGACATGGTGAAAATTGGCCGCCGTGGCTCAGTGAACATGTGGGTCAGCGTGGCGGGCACGCAGGGCCATGTTGCCTATCCGCACCTTGCCAGCAACCCGATCCCGCCGCTGCTGCGCATCCTGAACGCCATCGAGGCGATTGAATTGGATCAGGGCAATGACTGGTTCCAGCCGAGCAACATCGAGATTACCGAGCTGGAAGTGGGCAATCGTGCCACCAATGTGATCCCGGCCAAGGCGAGTGCACGGCTTTCGATCCGATTCAATGATCTGCATCGCGGCGAAGATCTGGTCGCGCGCGTCCGGGCGCTGGCAGAGGCTGAGGGCGGCACGCTGGTGGCGAAGATCAGCGGCGAACCCTTCCTGACTCAGCCCGGCGATTTCTCGGCACTGGTGAGTGCGGCGATTGAGGCGGAGACTGGCTTGACGCCGGAGCTATCCACGAGCGGCGGCACGTCTGATGCGCGCTTCCTTTCCGCGCTGTGCCCGGTGGTGGAGTTTGGCCTGCTCAATGCGACTATGCACAAGCTGGATGAGGCCGTGTCGATTGACGATCTGGAGCAATTAACGCGGATTTATGGGCGGATTTTGGCGACGGTTTAGGCGGCGAATTCGGCACCTCAATCACGTCGTCCCGGACTTGATCCGGGGTGACGACATTTCTTTGGGCCACTCATCCATAAAGCGATGTGGATCACCACGCCTCGGGCCACCTACCCCTGCGGCCTGCGCAGGATGATGTAGAGCGCGCCCTCCCCACCGTGCCTTGGATGCGCCTGCCGCACGCTCGCGATGCGGTGGGCATGGGGACTGCGGGTGAGCCAATCGCCAATCTCCGCACGGATCGCGCCGCGCCGCCTTGGTTCACCGGGGGCAGGCGCAGGGCGCGGCTTTCCGGTAACGACAAGCAGCACCCGCAGACCCTGTGCGAGCGCATCGCCAAGGGCGCGGTCCAGCCGCACATGGGCGGCGGCGAGGTTCAGCCCGTGCAGATCGATGCTGTGATCGGGCGCCAGCCGCCCGGCGCGGATGCGTTTCTCCCAGCTATTGTCGAGCACCGGCGTGGGGCCGGGACGCGGGGCGGCGGCGACCGCTTTCTCGATGCGCTCGGGCGGGATGCGGCCTTTTACGCGCGCTTTGGATGGCGGTGCATCGAGCGCGGTGGCGAACTCGGCCTGGGTTGGCATGGGCGCTGGCGCGACCGGGCGCACGCGGCGCATCGGCTTCACCGTGGTGGTCAGCCGGTTCCAGAGCGCGCGCTCCTCGGATGAGAGGAGGCGACGCGCCATCCTATTGCGATGTAAGGCGGTTGTAGGTGCCGATGGGCAGGAGCAGCAGCGCGCTGCCACGCGCGGACATGCCGCCAGCGACGGCGCGTGCCCGCTCGCCTGCACCCCAGAAGGTATCGACGCGATTCGCGCCCTTGATTGCGCCGCCAGTATCCTGCGCGATCCAGATGCCGTTGGGCTCGGCCCGATCCATCGAGAGCAGCACGGGCGCACCGAGCGGAATGAAGAGCGGGTCTGCGGCGACGCTCGCTTCCGGCGTCACCGGCAGGCCCAGCGCACCCAATGGCCCGGCGCCCACCAACTCACGGAAGAAGATGTAGCTCTTATTCTCATCCATGATTGCCCGGCCCTCGGCCGGATTGGCGCGCAGCCAGCCCATGATATCCTGCATGGAGCCGATCTGGATCAGCCCGCGATCCTTCATCAGCTTACCGATGCCGGTATAATCACGGCCATTTTGCCCCTCATAGCCGATGCGCATGATGCCACCATCAGGCAGGCGGAGCCGTCCGCTGCCCTGCACTTCCAGGAAGAACAGCTCGATAGGATCATTGGCAAAGGCGATTTCCAGCCCCTGCCCTGCAAGCGCGCCGGATGTGATTGCGGCGCGATCATCATAAGGCACGAAGCTGCTGCCCGCGACCTTGCCGCGAATGCGCTTGCCCTTGAGCGCATCGCTGAACAGGCCAAGATCGACCTCAATGAGGTTGGCGGGCTTTTTGTAGATAGGCGTTTCGCAGCCGGGTGCGCGGGTGCGGCAACCGGCAATTTCCGGCTCGTAATAGCCAGTGGCGAAGGCCTTGCCG
>CAMLFF010000103.1 GCA_946479185.1 uncultured Sphingobium sp. | reverse complement strand
CATGAGTGCCTGCTACGCGTGCTTGATGGTGGCCACCAGAAATCTGCTGGCCCCGCAATTTCCGCGCTTGAGCGCCTCGGCCTCGTCGATGTGATCGATCAATATGTGGTGACGCGGGTGATCGAGGAGCTTCGGCGCGATCCTGATGTGTGCCTGGGCGTGAACATCTCGGCCCATAGCGCCCGGCCGGGCGGCTGGTGGGTGGATTTCGAGGATCAGCTTCGCAAGCAGCCCGATGTTGCCCGGCGGTTGGTGGTCGAGATTACGGAGACGGCCAGCTTCCCTGATATCGGGCAGGCGTCCATATTTACGTGCCGATTGCGCAAGCTGGGCGTCAGAATTGCGCTGGACGATTTCGGTGTCGGCCACGCGTCCCTTCGCTCGCTGCTCGCGATCCAACCGGACATCATCAAGATCGACGCCTTCTTCATGCGCCTGGCAGCCGGGTCGGATCGTGGCCGTAAAGGTCTCGCCCATCTTATCGGTCTGGCGGCAAGCTTCGTGCCCGATGTGATTGTCGAAGGGGTGGAGACAGCATCGGATTCCGATCTGGTCCGCTCCGCCGGTGCTGCTTGGCAGCAGGGGTATCACATTGGTTACCCTTCCGTCGTCCGCCCCTGGTCGCATGATCTCACGGGGGCGAATGTGCTCGCGATGTTTGAATATGCCCAGGCGAAATCGGCCTCGCCGAGAAAGGCGCTGGGATGAGCTTTTCCTCTTCTTCGCCTGCGCTTCCTCAACTCCCCAGCGCGGACAATGACTGGAGCGATACGCGCTCCCACCACGCTGTTTTTAACGAACGGATTCGACCGTCTCTCGCCCGAGGAGTCATCTTCGGTTCCGCCGTCAGCGCCATTTTGTGGTGCCTGATTTTCCTGCTCTGCGGCGTCTTCACCGACTTGTTGTGAACGTCAGGCTCATCTCTCCGCCTGCCAAGGAAATTAAAGTGTTCGGTGTGATCTCAAGTCTTGCGGGCCATTATTGCGTGCGCGCCGCCAACAGCGGCTATTTTCGCCAGCCTGCCCTGATGCGCATCGCTTGCACGCAGCCAGCGCGCGCCAAGGCAAGGGGCGGGCGCAGGCTAATGGGAGCGGCAATTGCCCTCTCGGCTCTGGCGCCTACGGCGGCGCATGCCCAAACGACCGGGGACGCTCCCTGGTCGCTTGACCGCATGATCGCGCAGGCTGCAGAAACCAATCCGCAGATCCTGTCGCAAAGCGATAGTGCCAAGGCATCTCGCTATGTGGTGTCCGCCGCGCGTTGGGAATATTTTCCATCGCCATCGATCGATAGCGAGCGTGGCGGCAAGGGCTATGTCGTCACGGCATCGCTCACCCAGCCGGTTTGGACGTTCGGTCGCATCGGAGCGAACGTCAACGCCGCCAAGGCGCGCGTCTCCGTCGCGGAAATGTCCATAGAAGAGGCGCGCTACCGTGTCGCGCTGCGGGTTATCGACAGTTATGGGCGGCTGATGGCGGCCCGGATGGGAGCCGATGTGTACCGGGGCGATATCGAGCGGCTGGAGCAGCTCGAAGGCATGATGAGCCGCAGGGTCGCGATCGGCCTGTCCGCGCCTGTCGATCATAATCTCGTCCTCACCCGGCTCAGCCTCTCGCGCAACACGCTCACCAATTATCAGGCGATCGAGCAGTCCGCGATCGAGGCGCTGACCCAACTTGTCGGCGTGTCGCTGGACCCGTCGAGGATCGTGTATCGGCCGGAAGAGGGTGATGCGCCGCTGGCGCTTCCCGGCGAAGCATTGCTGGCGCAGAGCTTTGATACAAACCCTGGCCTGTTGAGAGCAGAGCGTGAAATCGGCGTCGCGCGCGCTGATTCAAAAGTCGCGTCCACCGCCATCATGCCCACCATTTATGCACGGGCCGATCAGCGCTTTGCCGATGATCGCTATTATGCCTCGTCCTTGCCTGACACGCGTGTAGTGATTGGGGTGAAGTTCGCCTTTGGCGCGGGTCTTGCCTCGATGGAGCGCATTCGCTCGTCGCAGGCCATCGAGAGCGCTGCCCGCAATGCGCGCGATGCCTATCGGGCCGATCTCGCGAGTGAAGTGGCGGCAGATATTGCGAGCTGGCGCGCCGCGCGCAGCCTTGTGCACGAGTTGAGCGGGAGCCGTCTCGTGCAGCAGCAGACCTTCGAATCGTACAACCGCATGTTCCTCGCGGGCAAGCGCAGCTGGCTCGACGTCCTCAATATCATGCGGGAGCAAACCGACATCGAGCGGAGCCTGACGGATGCGCAGGTTCAGCTTCTGGTGGTGCGTGCCCGGCTGCGACTGAAAGAAGGGGCATTCCCGTGGAAGTGACGGCAGGCGCGATGCGGGATGTGTCGCCAACGATCAATCTGGATGCCATTGGCGCGCCGTCCTTCGTGGATGCGCCGGTCGCTACCCCCTTTGCCGATGGTGTCGTCTGGCTGGGTGGACGCATAGCCACGGCTCTGGAATGCAAGGGTGGCCTCACGCGCCGGGATGGACGGCGCATAAGGGGCATGTTCAGCGCAGCCGATGCAACCGAGGAGGCGCGGATCGCCGGCCGTGCGGCTGCAGCGCTGTGCGAGACATTGCACCTGAAGCTCTCACGCTGGCGGCGCGAGCCGCATGAAGCCGATCTGCCGATGATCGCGCTGGTGCCCGGCTCTGGCTATCGCTTCGTCGTCAGTCTGGGCGCTGATGGGACATGGGTTTGCGAAGGACCGCAAGGCCGCGAGCGGCTGCAGGACTGGTCGCAGGGCACGATGTTCGCGGCCGTGTTGCGCCCGGCTGAAATTTCGCACGAGCGCACCGCGCGTGGCGTGTTCGATGCGATCATGGCCGTCGACAAATCCTGGGTCGTGATGGCGGCCACGGCATCGACCATCGCCAGCATATTGGTGCTCGCGACTTCGCTCTATTCAATGCAGGTCTATGACAGGGTGATCGGGCAGGGCGGTGTCTCGACGCTGATCGTCCTCACCATCGGTACGGCCATCGCCATCGGTATCGAGTTCGCGCTTAAGCTCGCTCGCTCGGCGATTGTCGATAAGGCAGTGCACCGCATCGATCTGCAAGCGGCGCAGAACATCTTCCAGCGGATGCTCTCTACCCGGCTCGATCAATATCCTACGAGCGTCGGCACCTTTGCAGCGCAGGTGCGCGGCTATGAGGGCGTGCGCGCCTATGTGGTCGCCCGCAAACTCTATTTCTTCACGGACGTACCGTTCGCGCTCTTTTTCCTCGCGATCATCTTCGCGATCGGCGGACCCTATGTTGCGGGCGTCCCTGCGATTGCCTTTTTCGTCGCCATATTCGCCGGATTGCGGTCCCGTCGCGCGATCGAAGAGCATAGCGCACGCGAAAATCAGGTCGGCAATCAGCGCTACGGCCTGCTGGTCGAGAGCATTCAGGGCGCCGAGTTCCTGAAGGCGAGTGGCGGTGAATGGCATATGCGCAATCGCTGGAACGATCTCTCGCGCCGCACGGCGGACGAGATGACGGAAGTGCGTCATCTCAACGAGACGGCAGGCTATATTTCCGGGCTGATCCAGCAGGTAAGCTATATCAGCATGGTCGCGGCGGGCGCTTATCTCGCCGCTACGAGCAACAGCCTCACCGTTGGCGCGATCATCGCCTGTTCGATCATTTCGGGTCGTGTGCTGACGCCGGTCAACGCCATTCCGGGGCTGCTGGTGCAGGGCGCGCATGCCAAGGTGGCACTCGATAACCTTGAGAAGCTCTATGCCTCCGAGCAGGATAATGACGGCATTACATCGCCGCTTGTCCCCGATGTGATCAATGGGCGGCTCGAGGTCTCGAACCTTGAATTTGCCTGGGCTACGCAACCCGCACCGCTCAAGATCGCCTCGCTCAACATTGCGCCCGGTGAACGGGTGGCTATTTTGGGGGCGGTCGGTTCGGGCAAGAGCACTTTGCTCAAGCTGCTCGCAGGTCTGATCAAACCCGAGCGCGGCCATGTGCTGCTCGATGGGCTGGATCTCCAGCATATCTCCAGCGAACGGCGCGCCGAACTGATCGGCTATCTGCCTCAGCAGGCACGCATGATCAGCGGCACGCTGCGCGACAATATCACCATGGGGCTGCCCTATGTGAGCGATGAGGAAATTGTCGCGGCGGTGCAGGCGACGGGTCTGGCAGGCTTCCTCGCCGGGCGTCCCGAGGGCGTGCATATGCGCATCGCCGAGGGGGGCGGCGGTCTTTCCGGCGGGCAACGTCAGCTTGTCGGCCTCACCCGCCTCCTGCTTGCCCGGCCAAATGTGTGGCTGGTAGATGAGCCGACCTCGGCCATGGACGATGGCACGGAGGAGCGCTGCCTTGCCGCGCTGCGCGCCGCCGTTCAGCCGGATCAAACCTTCATACTCGTCACGCACAAATTGCGCCTCATCGAGATGGTCGATCGCCTGATCGTCCTCACGCCGCAGGGCATCGCGCTAGATGGTCCGCGTGACGCTGTGATCGCGCGGCTCCAGCAAGGCCCTGCCGCTGCCCAACCCACCGAACAGAACGGAGCCCGGTCATGAAGATGGAAAGTCCGCGCGCGATGCGGGCCGGCCTTGGCAGTGTGAAGCAGCGCTTCGCCGCGCTTCAGCTTAGCCCTGGTGGGTGGTTCATCATCGCGGTTGGCGTCGGCATGGTTGCGCTCATTATTTGGGCTGCCTTCTCGCACATCGATCAATTGGCCCGCGCCCGTGGGCAGGTGATTGCTGTGGCGCGCACGCAGGTCATTCAGGCCGCCGATAATGGCGTGCTGGCCGATATGAAGGTTGAGGAAGGGCAAATGGTCCGCAAGGGCGATCTGCTCGCGCTGATGGACCAGAGCCGCGCGTCCGCTGCCTATGATGACAGCCGCAACAAGGTGGCCGCCCTCAAGGCGAGCCTCGCCCGTCTTCGTGCCGAAGTTTACGGGCAGGGGCTCGCTTTCCCCGCTGAGCTGGAGCCTTGGCCCGCCTTCCGCAAGAACCAGACCGAATTGTTCGACCGGCGTCAGCAGGCGTTGCGCGAGGGGATCTCGGCACTCCAGCAGAGTCGTTCGCTCGTGCAGGCGGAGCTGAATATCACGCAGCCGCTGCTCGCCGCAGGCGATGTGGGGCAGGCCGAGGTCATCCGTCTGCGCCGTGCCGTTGCCGAATTGGACGGGCAGATCGTGAATGCGCGCAACAAATATTTTCAGGACGCGCAGGCCGATATGACCAAGGCCGAGGAGGATCTTGCGACGCAGGAAGAGGCTCTGCGCGAGCGCTCTGCGGTGTTCGGCTTCACCGAGCTTCGCGCACCCCATGATGGCCAGATCAAGAAGATCAACGTCACCACATTGGGCGCATCCGTACGGCCCGGCGAACCGATCATCGAGATGCTGCCCACGACAAGCGAACTCATCGTGGAAGCCAAGTTCAAGCCATCGGATCTCGGTTCGGTGAAGGTCGGGCAGACCGCAATGGTCAAGCTCGATGCCTATGATCCCAGCATTTACGGCAGCCTTGAGGGCAAGGTGTCCTACATCAGCCCCGATGCGCTGAGCGAGCCCGGCCCGCAAGGCAGCGAGCAATTCTACTACCGCGTCCATGTCCGCCTGATGGCCCCGCCCGTGTCCGAGCGCGGCGGCAAGCAGATCAGCGTCGGCGCGGGCATGACGGCGACCGTCGAAGTGCGCACCAGCAAGCGCTCGGTCCTCAATTACCTAACAAAACCAATCACAAAGACGGTGGATGAAGCGTTCGGCGAACGCTGATCCGGTCCGGCAGCCAGTTATTTTCAGGGAGCATATGACATGACGAACAAGAGCGATCAGGGGCCTCAAGTTAAAGAAGCAGCGGTTAGCGCACAGGGTGACATGCAGCAAGCCGCGCAGGCCATGCCTGATCATGCAGCGGCAGCCCACTTGCAGGGCGAGGGCGGACGCGCCGAAATCAAACTCGCCGCCTTGAGCGCGATGCCGGGCAAGCCAGGCACGAAAAAGATCTCCGCTAAAAAGCATAAGGCGGATGATGACGAGGAAGAGGTCGCTGGCGGCAATGGCGCCGAAAAGAGCGACGATGCCGATGCAGACGCTGCCGAGGAGCAGAGCGCGGCGCAAGGCTCATCGTCGGGCGGTGGTGAGATGAAATCGGCAGACGCTGGTCATGCGCAGGCAGGCGGCGGTTCCGCTGGCGGCTCATCGGCCTCGTGGGGTGCGGGTCTTTATGTGCTTGGTGCAGCGGCAGCAGCGGGTAGTGGTCTACTTCTGCTGAGCGGCGGCGACAATGATGACGGCGGAGCACCTGTTAAACCCGTCGACAAGGTGTCGACGCCGAGCCTCGCCCTCAAGACCGATACAGGCGCGTCGGCAAGCGACTTTGTGACGCAGGACGGCACGATCAATGTCGCGGCCATCACCGGTACGAACAGCTGGGAATATTCCACCAACAACGGTTCGACCTGGACGGCGGGCACCGGCACGACCTTCACCCTTGCCGAGGGCAGCTACGCCGCAGGCGCGGTGCAGGTGCGCCAAAAGGACGCGACCGGCCAGACGAGCGATGCCGCCAAGATCGCCAACGCAATCGTGGTCGACAAGACCGCAGCTTCAGCACCAGTCATCAACGCCGTCGCGCAGAATGATGTGGTCAGCCAGGCCGAAGCACAGGCGCCTGTCGTCGTTTCCGGCACGGCTGAGGCTGGTTCGAGCGTGCGCGTCACTTGGGGCACGACCGTCAAGACCGTGACAGCAGGGACGGACGGGACATGGTCGACGAGCTTTGCTGTCGCCGAACTGCCGGTGGATGGCAGCTATACCATCATGGCAACCGCAACCGATCTTGCCGGCAATGTGTCGGTTGGCGGCGGGCGCCCCATTTCGGTGGATACCAGCAATTACGTCACTGGCCAGGTCGTTGCCGGTCCGGTCATCGCCGGGATCGAGATCACAGCCTATAAGGAAGACGGATCCTTGCTCGGCTCCGGGATTACCGATGCCAATGGCGCATTCCGCATCGCCTTCAAGGGCTATACCGGCCTTGCGCTGTTCGCGGCCAAGGATCCGCTGACGGACTCGCGCGGCTTCATCGATGAGGCCACCGGTCAGCAGGCGGACATCAGCGTGCTTCTGCGTGCGGTTGCTAATGTTACGGCGGGTCAGGATGTCGTCATCAACATCTCGCCCTTCACTGAGGTTGCGACCCGATTGATGTCGCCAGGCCTCTCGGTCGCCGGCACCACCGCCATCACCGGCACGACGCAGGCGCAGGTGGACAATGCCAATGCCACTGTCTCGACCCTGTTCACGGATAGCTCGGATGGCACGCTCCTGAGCCAGGCGATCAAGCTGATCATCGACAGCACAGGGGCGGATACCTCCGCTTCGGCTAACGTCTACGGCGTCTACCTTGCCGCAGTGCAGGGTTGGGCCGCACGCGAAGGGATCACGCTCGAACAGGCTATCGAGCAGATCGTCAACGCCATCCCGAGCACGGCGCTGGGCGCGGAGACGACACTGGGCAGCCTTGGCGCGGTCAATGGCGCTCACCTCGCCGAGATACTCAATCTTGGCTTCCAACACGCCGTCACGCACAATCCGGCACTGGCTAACGCGCAATTCCCGCAGGCTACGCTGATGCAGCTAGGCATGATCGACGATGCGTCCGGCCCAAGCTTTGAAGGCGGTCCCTCGATCTCGGTATCGATTGCCGAGACGGCGGCTGTCGGCTTGCTCGTTCACACGTCCAAGGCCTCTGACGCAGCAGGCGTCGCTACCTACTCGCTCGCCTGGGGCCCCGATCAGACGAATATGTCGGGCATCGATATCAACACCGTTTTCAATATCGATCCCCAGACTGGCGCGATCGAACTTGTCAGCGACGTCAATTATGAGCTTATCACGACCTACCATCTCCTTGTGTCGATCAAGGATTTCTGGGGTAATGAAAGCAGCCAGGCCGTCACGGTCAATGTGACCAATGTGAACGAGGCGCCGGTCGCGCTTGGCGGGCTTGCCGATCAGAATGTGTATGCGGGGCAGCCCTTCAGCTATACCGTTCCGGCTGGCAATTTCTCCGATCCGGACGGCGATACGCTGAGCTATTCGGCCAAGATGGTCGATGCGCAGGGCGCTCTGATCGATCTCCCCATCTGGCTGAGTTTCGATGCACAAACGGGGAAGCTCAGTTCGACGTCGGCACCAGCCTTGGCACAGGCGCTGACGATACGCATCACTGCGTCGGACGGCACGCTTTCAGCATCAGAGGATCTGACGCTGACCGGCATTTCGGCGCCGGTCATCACATCCGTCACGACCCCTGTCGCTATCGCGAAGCAAGGCGATAATGTTACGATCGTCGTCACATTCAGCGAAGCTGTCGTTTACCCATCCGATACGGCCTCGAGGCTCTATCTCGATCTGGATGGAGATGGCGCGTACGATGCCATAGCCGAGTTCGATTATGGCGTGACGCTCGGTCTCCAGAATTCGACGCAGATGGCGTTCGAACTGATTACACCGGCTGGTAACTCGTCGAACATCAAGCTGACGAGCGTCGACTTACCGAATGTGGTCGGGATGCAGAGCAGTGCTGCCGTCCAGACTGCTGGCCTCAATCAGATCGTTGAACATGGCAGCAGCACCTTCGTCATCGACAATCTCGCCGCAACGCTGAACACAGTCTCGACCTTCGCCGCTGAAAACGGCTTGTCGGCTGGTACGTTGACGGCATCGGAAACGGTGAGTTGGGAGCTTGATGGAACGGGCGCTTCAAATAGCCTGTTCAGCCTGAGCACAGCCGGTGTGCTCTCGTTCAATGCTGCCAAAAACTACGAGGCGGACCCGCTAAGCTATGTTGTGAACGTCAGGATGAAAGACGCTGCCGGCAATGAAAGCACTGGCTCTGTCACCGTCAACCTGACCGATGTAAACGAAGCACCTGTGCTGACGCAGGCTCTTGATGACCAGTCGATCGTACAGGGGCAGTCGTTCAGCTATGTCATCCCCTCGGCGAGCTTCCAGGATCCTGAAAGCGGTGCGCTGACGTACACCGCGCAGCTGGTTACGGGTCAGGGCACACTCGCCGCGCTGCCATCCTGGCTGAGCTTTGATGCGCAGACGGCCACCTTCTCATCTTCGTCAGCGCCTGCGCTCGCCAATTCGCTGGTCGTGCGCGTTATGGCATCGGATGGCACGAACAGTGTGACGGATGATTTCAAGATCGTTCAGCAGACGGTGCCGGTCTTCTCGACCCTGCTCAACGGGGTTACCAACCTCGATGTGCGGTCTGACCTAGTGTTCACGTCCAGCGAAGGGTTCAATCTGACCACGGTCGATGGCACCTATGAGATCCGGATCGTCAATACTGCCAACACGACCGCCAAGGCTGGCTATTCCGGCACTGTCGGCGAGGCGATCGACAATTCGCAGACCTTCACGATCAATGTGGTCAATGGACAGGCTTCGGCAAGCGTCAATGGCGTGGCTGCGAATGTCGCGGACCTGTTCACGGTTTCCGGCAACAAGCTGATCATCAATCCGCACTATGATCTCGATTTCTCGAACAATTATCAGGTCGAGATCGATGCA
>CAMLFF010000102.1 GCA_946479185.1 uncultured Sphingobium sp. | reverse complement strand
GCCATCGCTGGCTGCGCTGGCGCGGCCGCTTGCAGATCGGCACTCGCCATCACGGGGTCAGCTTGTGTCGGCTGGCTTGGTAAAGGCGATGGAACTGGCGCCGCATCGACCGCAGCCTCCGCGCCAGCCATCACCGGCTCAGGCCGCACCATCTCCGCGCCATCCTGAAACCAGCTATGACGGCAAGATGCGCAACGGACCTGGCGGCCGGCAGCACCAATGGCGCTATCGGGCACGACATAGCGTGTGGCGCATTGCGGGCAGACGAGGATCATCGCCGCCCATAAACACCGCTTTACCGCTAAGAGCAAGTGAGCGTTTGCCCGTGCGATGAGGATATCTCTGCGCTCACGCTCTTCGCCTTGCCCGCATCTGGAGCCTGTGCCATGCACGGTGCAAGGAATATGAGCGCGCGCCAGCATATCGGTGCGCACAACAGGGATGCGCAGCGCCGCAATGGCAAGGATTGTCCAGTTCGAGAATGTCGGGCTGCGTTATGGGCCAGGCCCGGAAACGCTGTCCGATCTCACATTTTCGCTCGACGAGGGCGCTTTCTATTTCCTCACCGGAGCCTCCGGCGCGGGCAAGACCTCGCTGCTCAAACTGCTCTATCTGGCACAACGCCCCAGCCGCGGCGGCATCCGTCTGTTCGATACCGATATCGTGACTCTGCCACGCGCCCGCCTGCCAAGCTTCCGGCGCAGGATCGGCGTCGTGTTTCAGGATTTCCGGCTGGTGACGCATCTTTCGGCGTTCGACAATGTGGCGCTGCCCCTGCGCATCGCGGGCGTGACGGACGATCAGATGCGCCCGCCGGTCGAAGAAATGCTCGCCTGGGTCGGCCTGTCCGACCGCGCCCATGCCTTGCCCGCCACACTCTCGGGCGGCGAGCAGCAGCGTGTCGCCATCGCGCGCGCGGTGATTGGCCGACCGGAACTGCTCGTAGCCGATGAGCCGACGGGTAACGTGGATGATGATATGGCCACGAGGCTGATCACCTTGTTCGAGGCCTTGAACAAGCTTGGCACCACCATCGTCGTTGCCACGCATGACACTGCGCTGCTCGGCAAGGTTGCGGGCGCGCGCACGTTGCGGCTGGATCGTGGGCGGCTTTCCGGCGATGGACTGTTGGATAGCGATCTTGCTCAGCCGCCGCGTCAGGCGCGGATCAGCTAGCATGGCGCGCAGCCCAGAACCGCGCAGCAAGGCCTATACGCCCGGCGCTCTGCTCCCGCAGGGGCGGCTCACCGGCCCGATGCCCTGGGTCATCGCCATCATGATGTTCCTCACCGTGCTGGCGACTGCAGCAGGGCTTGCGCTGGACAATGCCGCAAACGCCCTCAGCGCCGATGTTTCGGCCCGCGTGACGATCCAGATCGCAGAGGCCAACGCCGAGCAGCGGGGCAGGGCCGTGCGCCGCGTCGTGAGCCTGCTGGAGGGCGATGAGGGCATCGGCAATGTGACGGTCGTGCCGGAGCAGGAACTCGCGGCGCAACTCGCGCCCTGGCTCGGCAGCGACCTGAAGATCAGCGATGTGCCCTTGCCTGCACTGGTCGATGCCGATCTGCTGGTGCCGGAAGGTGAGCGGGAAGAGCGGGTCGCCGCGCTCGGCCTGGCGGTCAAGGCGATCAATCCCGGTGCGCGGGTCGAGCCGCACGCTGCCTATCTCGCGCCGCTTGCGCAATTGGTCGGCAGCGTGGGCCTGCTGGCATTTGCCGTCGTCGCCCTGATGGCGGTCGCCACAGGCGCCGTCGTCGTGCTCGCCGCGCGTGGTGCGCATGCCATTCATCGCCGCACGATCGACATCATGCACATGCTGGGCGCGACGGATCTGCAGGTTGTGCGCCTGTTCCAGCGCCGTTTGATGCTGGATGCGCTGTTTGGCGGCGTCATTGGCTATATTGCAGCGATGGCTGCCATCATATTGGTGGGCCGATCGGTGAACGCCGTCGCGTCCGATCTGATCAGCAGTGTTTCGCTACCGGCATCAACTTGGATATTGCTCCCGCTGCTGCCGCTGGCCGGGGTTGCGCTTGCATCCTTCTCCGCGCGGATCACGCTTCAGCGCTCGCTTGAGCGGTCGCTATGATCCGGCGCTTGCTGGCCTTGATTGGGCTTGGCTGGGCGCTGGGCTTTGCCTGGTTCGCGCTGCTGTTGCCCCAGCCGCATGAGGACGAGAAAACCGATGCCATCGTCGTTCTCACGGGATCGGCAGGTCGCATCGACCGTGGGCTTGCCCTGCTGCGCCGGGAACAGAGCAGCCAGCTGTTCATTTCCGGTGTGGATCGCGATGTGAAGCGCGCCGAGATTGCGGCGCTCTACAAAGTCTCGCCCAAGCTGATGAAATGCTGTGTGACGCTCGGGCGCGAGGCGATCGACACGCGTTCCAACGCTGTTGAAACAAGCCGCTGGCTATCCCGAAGCGGTTATAAATCGGTGCGGCTGATTACGGCCGATTGGCACATGCGCCGCTCGCGCTATGAGCTTAGCCGTCAGCTCGATGGCACGGTGCGGATCGTGCCGGATGCAGTGCGGTCCCAGCCTAGTCTCACGGTGCTGCTCCGCGAATATCACAAGTTCATGCTGCGTCGCATCGCCGGCCTGCTGGGCATTTAAGGCATCATATGGCTCCCCGCTCACCCCTTGGCATCGCGACCACATTTCTGCGCTCGGCGCTGTTTGCGCTGCTGTTCTACAGCATGACCGTCATCGTCCTGCTGCTCTCGCTTGCGGCCTTGCCGATCGGCTATCGTGTGATTGCGCCGCTTGCCGAAACATGGTCTGGCCTGCACCGTTTTTTCGCGCGCTGGGTGCTCGGGCAAAGGGTCGTGGTGGAAGGGGAAGTGCCGCGCGGCGCGCATTTCATCATCTGCAAGCATCAATCGATGTTCGAGACGATCGACGCGATCCATATGTTCGATCGGCCCGTGATCGTGGGCAAGCGGGAGCTTGGCAGCATTCCGGTGTGGGGCCTTATTGCGCAGGCCTATGGCTTGATCGCGATTGATCGGGAAGGGGGCGCCAAGGCCTTGCGCGCGATCCGCAACCAGACGAGCGCCGCTTTTGCGCAGGGCCGTCCGGTCATCCTCTATCCCGAGGGTACGCGCGTGCCGCCTGGTGAGGGGCCATCGCTCAAGGCAGGCTTTGCCGGGCTCTATGCTGTGCTGGGCTGCCCCGTCATTCCCATCGCTATCGATAGTGGGCTAGTGTCGCCGCGCAAAGGCTTCCTCAAATATCCGGGCACCATCACCTATCGCATCGGTGAGGCAATTCCTGCCAAATTGCCGCGTGACGAGGCGGAGCGGCGCGCGCATGAAGCGATCAATGCGCTTAACCATATCTCGCCCCGGCCTTCATCTGACTCGGTCTGACGCAAAATCGATTCGGCTCGCCGTTCGTTCATTGTCGTTTCATCGCGCGGGGCGGATAGAAATGGTCAATATTGGTCACAATCTGTCCATAGATGGGCCGGGGTGCTTGCGGGAGACAAATGACATGAAGCGGACAACCTCATCGCGCCAGCCGGTGCGCAGGATGATGCTTGCGATGATTGCCGCAGCCGGGATGATCGCGGCGCCAGCGCTCGCGCAGATCGGCACGGTCGATCCCAACACCGCTATCGACGCGGACCTTGCGCCCGGTGCGCCCGCCAACTCGTCCGCGCCACAAAGCTCCTATCCGCCGCAGACGAGCTATCCTGCCCAGGAGACGTATCCGGCGCAACAGACCAATTCCTCCCAGCCGACCTATCCCCCCACCGCGGAAAACACACCGTCCGAGCCTGCAACCGCGACGCCCAGCTCCACCAGCTCGACCGCGCCGAACACGCCGCCCAACATGCCTGCAAATGCCGCCACCACCTCCTATCATCAGGATGACCTGATCGGCGCCGCCGAGGGCGTGTTTGGCAAGGGTGCAGAAGGCCTCGCAGGCATCATCGAAAAAATCCTCAAGGAGCAGGGCGAGCCCATCGCCTATATCGCTGGCCGTGAGGCTTCTGGCGCCATCGGCGTAGGGCTGCGCTATGGCTCCGGCACGATGTTCCACAAGGTGGAGGGCAAGCGCGATGTCTATTGGACGGGGCCATCCATCGGCTTCGATCTGGGCGGCAATGCAGGCAACACCTTCGTGCTCGTCTACAATCTCTATGACTCGCAAAATCTCTACAAGCGCTTCGCTGCTGGCGAGGGCGCGGCCTATTTCATCGGCGGGTTCACCGCGAGCTATATGCGGCGCGGTGACGTGGTCATCATCCCGATCCGGCTTGGCGTGGGCTACCGCCTCGGCGCGAATGTCGGTTATATGAAGTTCACGGAAAAACGCAGCTGGCTGCCTTTCTGAGCCGCGCAACAAAGCGCTGCTATTTCACGGGTTAGAAGAGACATGATCGCTCGGTGCTAGGCATCGGGCGATCAATCGTTACATTGGTTGCAAATATCCACATGATAGGAGCGCTTGATGGCCGATAATGATCCCTCCCAGAACCAGCCCGCCGGTTATGTGCCGCCCGCCGTGTGGAAGGCGGACAAGGAAAATGGCGGCCAGTTTGCCAGCATCAATGCGCCGACCGCAGGCGCACGACAGGAGATCAAACTCCCGGTTGGCGAGCATCCCATCCAGCTTTATTCGCTCGGCACGCCCAATGGCCAGAAGGTCACGGTCATGCTCGAAGAGCTGCTCGCAGCGGGCTATGATGCGGAATATGATGCGTGGCTGGTGAAGATTTACACCGGCGAGCAGTTCGGCAGCGATTTCGTGGCGATCAACCCGAACAGCAAGATCCCGGCGATGATGGACTACAGCCAGAACCCGCCGCTGCGGCTGTTTGAGAGCGGTTCGATGCTGGTCTACCTCGCCGAAAAATACGGCGCCTTCCTGCCCACCGATGTGGCCAAGCGCACCGAGACGTTCAACTGGCTGATGTGGCAGATGGGCTCAGCGCCTTTCGTCGGCGGAGGCTTTGGGCATTTCTACGCCTATGCGCCGTTCAAGATCGAATATGCGATCGACCGCTATGCGATGGAAACCAAGCGGCAGCTGGACGTGCTGGACAAGCATCTGGCGGACAAGGAATATATGATCGGTGACGAGGTCACGATCGCCGATTTCGCGATCGTGACCTGGTACGGCGCGATCATGCGCGACGCCTATAAGGCGCAGGAATTCCTCTCCACGCACGAGTATAAGAATGTCGATCGCTGGGTGACGCAGCTTTATGCGCGCAAGGGCGTGAGCCGTGGCCTGCTGGTCAATGCAGCCAGCCGCCCCGGTGGCGGCATTGAGGAGCGCCACAGCGCCAAGGATCTGGACGACGCCATCGCGGCGGCGACGAAGTAAACCGTTCAAGTTGCGGGAGGCCACCCAAGGTCTCCCGCATCTTTCGAACCTCTCAACGTTGCTAAGCCCCCGTTCAGCTAATCCAGCCTAATCCGCTCCCCATGAATGGCGCTCATTTGGCAGCGGGCCGGACCTGCTTTGCCGGGGTCGGTGCCGCCTTTTCCGAGGTGGGGCATGGCTCAGATTCCAGATAGCGCTTCGGCTCCACCATCAAAGCACCGCAACGCCGTGCTGCTTGGCGCGCTTGCTCTGCCCATGATAGGTTGGGCGGCGCTCGCCTTTGGTGGCGCGCCGTTTCTCAAGGCGCCTATCGAGCGGCGGGCAAGTGCTGCGCTAGGTCGCACTGTCACCATCGATGGCGATCTGCGCCTGCTCGTCACGCCCTTCTCGATCTACCTCGATGCCGATGACGTCCGCGTCGGCAATGCGGAGTGGGCGAGCGCTGCATATCTGCTCGATGTTGCGCAATTCGGCGCGCGCTTTTCGACCTTCGATCTGCTGATCGGCCGTGATGCACCGCGCGCCATCAGCCTGACCGGCGGTACGCTCGATCTTGAGCGGGCGGCCAAGGGCGGCAAGACCAATTGGAGCCTTACGCGCGTGCCGATGCTGTTCGATGCCGCTGCGCTGCGTCAGATCGACGCCGATGACATGTCGGTGCGCTATCGGGATCCCAATGCCGATGTGGATGCGCGCCTTGCGCTGAGCAAATCCGGAGCGGGCATGGTCATGCTCTCCGGGCGAGGCGCGGTGGAGGATCGACCCTTCGTCATGCACGGCGCGCTGCAATCGTCCGATGACGCGTTAGCGTCCTTCCGCGTCGATGCGCGCACCGGCGATGTGGATTTGCGCATCGCGGGCACGGCCGATGCGCCGTTGCGCCTGAGCAGTTCCACGCTCAACGTCTCGGCCAAGGGCGATGATTTTGCGGCGCTGGCCGCGCTGGCCGGTGTCGATGTGCCTGCCATGCCGGGCTTCGCGCTCAATGCGCGCCTCGGCCATGTCCGCAAGGGCTGGCTCTTCAGCCGGATCGAGGGGCAGATCGGCGAGACGGACCTTGCCGGCAAGCTCACCCTGGATCGGCGTAGCGGGCGACCCCGTCTCGTGGCCCAGCTTGCCTCGCGTAATCTGGCTATGGGCGATGGCATGGCGCTGTTCGGCCTCGAGCCGGGCGGAGCGAGTGCGGAGCCGGACGCGCTCGCCCTGCTGCCGGATGCCCGCATCTCGCGTGAAGCGCTTGGGCAGTTCGATGCCGTGGTCGATTATCAGGCGCAGCAGATCAGCGGCGGGCCGGATGGCTCCTCCCATCTCACCATGAAGCTGGCGCTGATCGATGGCAGGATGCTCGTTACGCCCGCCAGTGTGGACCTCGCGGGCGGCTATGTCTCATCGGATATTCTCATCGATGCGCGAAGCAGCCCGGCGCTCGCGCGTTATGATATCCGCATTTCACCAACGCCGATGGGCCGACTGCTGGCAAGCTGGGGCATCTCGCCCGGGGCCTCCACGGCAACGGCCAAGGGGCGCATCCAGCTTGCCGGGCGTGGGGACACGCTGCGCGAGGCGCTGGGCAATGCCGATGGGCGGATTGCACTCATTCTGCCGGGTGGACGCGTGCAGACGCAATCTGCCAGCGGCTCCCCGCTCGATATGGCGCATCTGCGCGATGCCATGTTCGGCGATGACGAATTGGTTGCCCAGCCCGCTGGTCTCAATTGCGGCCTGATCGCCTTCACGGTGAGCGGCGGTATCGCCACGGCCGATCCGATCCTGATCGACACCGAGGGCCATGTCCTAACCGGGCGCGGCAGTTTTGATTTTCGCGGCGAGCGGCTCGATCTGCGCCTGACCGCTGATGGCAAGGACAGTCGCTGGTTTTCGCGCCCATCCACGTTGCTGATCGGCGGCACATTGGCTGACCCGATTGTGATGCGCGAGCCCACGGCATTGTTCCGGCCATCGCGCCTGCTCGGCCTCTCGATGATGTTGCCGGATTTTGGCGCGATCTTCGGCTTTGTCGACCCCGACGATGCCAAGGCGCCTGCCTGCGGCCCCATCCTGCGGGGCGCGCCCGCCACGGCCCAGCGGGATCGCCCGCGCGAGCTGGCGTCGTTGCGCTAACGCTGCTCAGCCGTGCGGCTGGCCATCCACATCAAAATCGCGCCGCGCCGAGACGATAGAAACGGCCATGCCTGCCATCGCATCGAGCAACACGATCATGGTGAGCAGAAAGAAGGTAGAGCTGGCGAAGCTTGGCAGCGTTAGAAACTCGACCACGCAGACGATGAACACGCCGAACGACAGCATATGGTTGATGATGGAGGAAGAGCCGGTGCGCGTGGACTTCACCACTTCCACGAGCAGGAAGATTATTGCCAGCAACAGCAGCATGTCACCCCAGTTCAGCCCCAGCGTCGCGCCTGAGAGCATGGGCAGAGTGAAGGCATCGGCCCGCAACGTGGCGATGAGGGCGGGGATGGTGCTGCCGGGTGCTGGATCAGCGGAAAAAAGCGCCAGCAGATTATAGATCAGCACCGGCACGACGAGGAAGGGGAAGATATTCAGCACATCGAGTTGACGTTTCGGCTTCTCGATCATCGGCTGAACTCCCCATTGCCCGGCCGCGACGCGACCCGTCCCATCAACGCATGATCTTTGATCCGTTTCCGGCGGAAAGGCCAGATGCTTTAGGAGTCGTCAGCAGGCGTAGATGAGCGTGCGGCTCAGGCCTGTGGGGTTTCGCTTTCGCCCTCGGCAGCATCTCCTTCGTTCTTCGCGGCAATATCTTCAAACCAGGCTTCGACTTCGCCGGAAAGCTTGATGGTGAGCGGATTGCCGAAGCGATCGCGGCTCTTGCCAGCGGCCACGCGGATCCAGCCTTCCGAGATGTTATATTCCTCCACATCGGTGCGCTGGCGCCCCTTGAAGCGGATGCCGATCCCGCGCTGGAGCGTCTCCATGTCAAAATGGGGGCTGCGCGGATTGGTGGAGAGATGATCAGGAGGCGTATCAGACATAGCGAGCCATTGCCGCAGTCGCTCCGGCGCGTCAACGCTTGTTGAATGCGGGGTGCTGCAAAGCGCATAAAGTCGGCGCGGCGTTAAATCGGCATTCAGGCCGGGGTGGTTAGGCAAAAACATGATTTCACAAAAACTTATGGTGCTCAGCGCTGTCGCCGCTCTAGTCACGCCGGTCGTTTCGGCTCATGCACAAGCCACGCGGCCCGCTCCAAGCTTCGATGTTTTCAGCCAGCGCTTCTTCAATGATGTGCAGCAGGCGGGGCAGGTAATCGCCGTCGATGCACTCGCGCGCTGGATCGCAACATCGCGCGCTGACGCCATTCAGGCAGGCGTATCGCCCATCCCCCCGTCCATCCGCGCCAAGCTGAAAGGGTATTTCCCGGAAGCAATGCTCGCCAAGGTGCGTTACCGCGTGGGCATGGGCAGCGACTTCAGCCTGCAGACCAAGGCGTTTCAGGGCGGCAATGCCGTCGCTATCACGCTCGACGATGTCATCCTGTTCCGCTCAGCCGACGATGCCGCGCGCAACGTCGAGCTGTGGGCGCATGAGTTGCACCACGTGCGGCAGTATCAAAGCTGGGGCGTGACCGGTTTTGCCCAGCGCTACACCCGTGATCATCGCGTGGTGGAGGCGGAGGCCTATGCCGAGGCGGCGCGGATCAAGGCCGCCATCGCCAAGGCGGGCTGAGCGGCTCAGTCTTTGGTTGAGGGCTCGGCGCTCAAAAGCGCAGCAATCTGTTCTTGCGCCTTGGTCGCTTCAGCAGCGAGCAAGCGCAGCGCTTTGCCGGTGTCTTCGAGAAGTCCAGCGCTCACGGGCCGTTCGCCATTGATGAAACGGCGGATAGCGCGCTCGTCTATGCCGAGGCGCCGCGAGAATGCCGTGGTGCCACCGAGCAGTTGAACGCAGAACGCAAAATGCTCGCTTCGATCATTCAATGAATCTGGGGAGGCCATGTGTTTTCCTTTGGTCGTTGTCGACGCCCTAGGCGATCTCCCGAATGAGGCAAGATCGAAACGCCGCCGTGTCAGCCTCGTTGGGGAGTTACCGTAAGCCCCTCCTCTTTAGAGGAGGGGTTGGGGTGGTGTTGGAAGCCAGCGGTAGTGAAGGTGGGTGCGGGGCTTAGGCGTAGCCACCACCCCCGGCCCCTCCTCTTTAGGGGATCGTTGCGTAATCGCGTTTTTAAGGTTTGAGCGGGA
>CAMLFF010000101.1 GCA_946479185.1 uncultured Sphingobium sp. | reverse complement strand
CATCAACCGGGCTGAGAAGCGCAATGCCGTCAACACCGCCGTGATGGCCGATTTGCACGAGGCGTTCGAGCGTGCGGCATCCGAGGCGCGGGTCGGCATCTTGTTCGGCCATGGTGGGCATTTCTCCGCCGGGCTTGATCTGGCCGAGGCTGCGCAGCGCATGGGTGGCGGCGCGCCGCCAAAGCCCTGGGAGCGGGGACGCTGGACTGTGCCGCTCGATCTGGTGGCGCGCGGGCCGATCCCCTGGATTGCAGCGCTTGAGGGCGCGTGCATTGGTGGCGGGCTGGAGATTGCATCGGCCTGCCATATCCGCGTGGCGGACGAGACGACTTTCTTCGCGCTGCCGGAGGGCAAGCGTGGCATCTTCGTGGGCGGCGGCGGCGCGGTGCGCATCCAGAAGCTGACGGGCTATGCGCGCATGGCGGACATGATGCTGACCGGGCGGGCGCTGAGTGCAGCCGAGGGCGAGCGGGCGAACCTTTGCCAATATGTGGTGCCTGCGGGCCAGGCGATGGCGAAAGCGAAGGAGCTTGCGCTGAAGGTTGCGAGCAATACGCCGAACACCAATTGGGCGATCTGCGCGGGGCTGCCCCGCATAGGTGACATGGGGCATGGCGATGGGCTGTTCTTTGAGGGGCTGATTGGTGGCGCCTCGCGCAATGGTGATGGCGTGAGCCGCATCACGGCCTTTGTGGAGCGCGGCGAGAATAAGGTCGCCAAGCCGGGCGAGGGCTGAGCGATGGCGCTGCATGACATGGCAATCATTGGCTACGCCGAGACGAAGATCGTCCTCAAGAGCGAGGTGGATGTCTGGGAGCTGGGCGCGGAAATTCTCGACCAGCTTTTGGAGCGAACCGGCTTCGAGAAGGGCGAGATTGACGGGCTGATCCTCTCATCCTCATCGACGGGTGCTGGCAATATCTTCTGGTCGCAGACGACGGCGGATCAGTTCGCGCTGGAGCTGAATTTTTGCCAGACGGTGGACATTGGCGGCAGCTCGCCGGTGGGCGCGGTGGCGCGGGCGGCGGCGGCGATCGATGCCGGGCTGTGCGAGACGGTGCTGTGCCTGTTCGCGGACACGGCGGTGGCCGAGAATAATGGGCGGCCACGCTCTTATGGGGCGGAATGGACGACGCCCTATGGCTATCTGGGTGCGCCAATGGCGTTCGGCATGCTCAGCCAATATTATGATGACAAGTTCGGGCTGGATAGTCGCGCGCTGGGCAAGCTGGCCGTGGCGCAGCGCGATCATGCCATCTTGAACGAGAATGCCTGCGAGAAATTGCGCAAGCCGATCACAGTTGATGATTATGTGAACTCGCGGATGATCAATGATCCGATCCGGCTGCTCGATTGCGTGATGCCCTGCGATGGCGCGAGTGGGTTGCTGATGACGCGGCGGGACCGGGCGGAGCGGCGGGGCATTTCCAAATGCGCGGTGCCGCTGGGCTATGGCGAGCGGACCAATGTGGGCGCGGCGAGCGCGATCGTCGATCCGACGCTGACGGGGCATCGGCAGGCGGGCGAGCGGGCCTTTGCGCAGGCGGGCCTGAAGCCGGGTGATATCGGCTCCTTCCACCCTTATGACGACTTCATCATTGCGATCATGATGCAATTGGAAATGCTGGGTTTTTGTGCGCATGGCCAAGGCGCGGCGTTCATCAACGAGACCGATTTTCTATTCTCCGGCGATTTGCCGTTGAACACGGGCGGGGGGCAGATTTCTGCCGGGCAATGCGGGCTTGCGGGGGGCGGGACCAATTTGATCGAGGCGGTGCGGCAATTGTTCGGTGAGGGCGGGCCGCGTCAGGTGGCGAACACGGCGACGGCGCTTGTCACTGGGATTGGCGGCATTCCCTATGGGCGCAACTGGAATAGCAGCACTGTGCTGATCCTGAGTTCAAACGCATGAGCGCCTATAACGACCTGCTGGGGATTGAGCGTCCCCTGCCACCCGAGCGCAGCTTCTCGCGGCCCTATTGGGAAGCGACGCGGGAGAAAAGGCTGGTCATTCAATATGATCGGTCGGTTGGCGCCTATCAATTCTATCCGCGCCCGACGAGCATCTACACCGGCAGGCGGGGTGACCTTGAATGGCGCGAGGTGTCGGGCAAAGGCGCGCTGTTCAGCTATACGGTGGTGCGCCGGGCGCGCCCGCCTTTCCGCGATAAAGAGCCTTATGTGGTTGCCATGATTGCGCTCGATGAGGGCGTGAATGTAATGAGCAATCTCATCCATTGCGCGCAGGACCAGCTTGCGACCGGGCTGCGTGTGCGACCCTATTGGGAGCCACTGGCCGATGGGCGGCATCTGCTGCTGTTTGAGCCGGATGCATGATTGCCGACCTGCCCTATCGGACAGTCGATGGCTGGCAGGGCAAGCTGGATATCTATCAGCCGGACGGCGAGGGGCCGTTCCCGACGCTCCTTTATCTGCATGGCGGGGGCTGGCGGATGGGGAGCAAGGCTGCGGCTGCGAGCCATGCGCCTTTCTGGTGCGCGATGGGGCTGGCGGTGGCTGCCGTTGATTATCGCCTGACCCAAATCGCTCCGGCGCCTGCCGCTGTGGAAGATGCAATTGCGGCGCTGGACTGGCTCAAGGAACATGGCGCTGACTATGGGATCGACGCAGACCGGCTGTTGATTGGCGGGCATTCTGCCGGAGCGACGCTCGCGCTGGCTGTGGCCTATTCGGGGCGGGGGGCAATCAAGGGCGTTGTCGCCTGGAGTGCGCACGCCGATCTGGCGGCCTATCATGCGGATCGAACTGCTGCGGGTGATCCGGTGGCGTGGCTGGCAATGTCTGAAGACCCCGACGGATTGGCGCAGGCCTTGTCGCCGCTCCACCTTGTTCGCGCCGGTTTGCCGCCGACGATCCTGATCCATAGCGATCATGATCCGCGCGTTCCCTATGAGGCGGTGTGCCGATTGGAGGCGGCGCTTCAGGGCGCGCAAGTCCCCGTGAAGCTGGTGACGATGCGCAGTGACCATCACTTGCCCGCCGACCATCCGACCGCCGAGATAGTACGGGCGCATGACGAGACGCAGGCATTTTTGGCGCAGTTCTTGACGCTCGGAGCAAGTTCTCAACCGACCGCCTGATTATTGTTGCCTGAAACAACAGAGTTGTTGACATCTCCATAGTCGGCATGAAACACTCCGGCTTAATAAAAGAGCCGAAAAAGGTTCTCGGAAACTAGGAGAGAGCGAGCGATGGAATCCACCCTTCCGACCGGCAAGCGCTATCCCGGATGGTGGGTTGTGGCTGCGGGCTTTGTCATCTTCTTCTTCTCCTTTGGCGGGCCGACCTATTCTATGTCGCTCCTCTATAATGAGGTGATTGCGGAGTTTGGCTGGACCCGCGCGGAGGCGACCGGCATCTATGCTTGGAAGGGCATCACCGGCGCGGTCGTCGCGATCCTACTCATCGGGCCTGCTGTTCAGCGCTTCGGGCTGAAGCCCGTTTTCCTCACCGTGCTGGTCATTCAGGCGCTCGGCTTTTTCACCTTCCTCAACGTCAGCTCCATTGGCACTTATTTCCTTGCTGGGTTCCTCATCGGGCTGGGGCAGGGCGCGGTGCTGCTGTGCATCAAGCTGCTCGTGGCGCGCTGGTTCATGCGCAATGTCGGGCTGGCGGGCGCGATGGCGCTGGTGGGCTCCAGCGCGGGCGGGGTGATCTTCCCTATCGTCATCGCCGCGCTGATCCCCGATCTTGGCTGGCGCATGACCTATGCGCTGATCGGCGTGACCATCCTTCTGGTGTCCGTGCCCATCGTCATTTTCGTGAAGCAGAACCCGACGGAAGAGGATTTGCTGCCGGAAACAGCCAATGAAAAGGGCGTTAGACCGAGCCCCGAACTTGTCATCGCCACCCGCGCGGCCGACCTGCCTGAGACTTATGCTCAGCTCATCCGCAAGCCTATGTTCTGGGGCATCGTCACGGGCGTGTTCATCATCGCTGCGGTGGATCAGGGGCTGTTCCAGAATATGCAGCTTTATTTCGTGCAGGAAGTGGGGCTCACCCGCTCGACCGCAGCCTGGCTGCTCTCGCTCACATCGCTCATCGGTCTTGCTTCCAAGTTCATCGCGGGCAAATTCTTCGATGTCTATTCGGTGAAGGGCATTGCGGCTTGGTATCTGCTCATTGCGGTCATGGTGCTGCTGGCGTTTCAGGTGTCGAGCCTGCCGACAGCGATCGTGTTCGTCTGCGCGCTCGGCCTCGCGCATGGCGGGCTGGTGTGTGAGGGGCCGGTGCTCGCCAAGCATGTGTTTGGCCCGCGCAATATGGACAAGGTGCTGCCCATCGTGACCGGCTGCTTCGCGCTGGGGTCAGCGGCGGGGCCAGTGTTGCTCGCTTATATTTTCGACGTGTCGGGTCATTACACCTGGGGTTTCGCCTTCTTCGCCGCGATGGCGCTGCTGGCAGCCTTCATGCTGACCTTTGTGCGGCCATTGTATCGCGACCGTCTGCGCGCGGTGACGGCTGCCAGCAAAGGCTAAGGCCGGGCCTCCATGTCAGAAATTTCCCGAAATATTGTTGTTATAGGCATCGATATTGTTATTGAAGTCGACAATAGTCGAAACCGGCGTTGGGAGTGAGTGAGAGGATGGCAGAGATCGTTTTGGGCATGTGGACCTCGCACGGCCCCAGCCTCTCCACCACGCCGGAGCAATGGACCTTGCGCGTATCGGCCGACCTCAAGCGACAGCATCCCTTCCGCGGCGAGGAATATAGCTTTGATGAGCTGGTGACGCTGCGCAAGGATGAGGGGCTGGAGGAGGCCAGCGCATTGAACGAGCGGGAGCTGCGGTCTGCCTCCTGCCAGCGCGCGATTGAGGAGATGGCGGAGCGTTTTGCGGCGGCCAAGATCGATGTCGCCGTCATCATGGGCAATGATCAGCGCGAGCTGTTCCTGGAAGATATTACGCCGGCGATGACGGTGTATCTGGGCGACACAATCTGGGATCAGCCTGCCACGCCCGAGCAGGCAGCGCGGATGCCGCCGGGGATTCATGAGGCGGAATGGGGGCATAGCCCGCCTGAGCGAAGGGAGTATCCCTGCCAGCCCGAGCTTGGCCTGCATGTGTGCAAGACGCTGGTGCCGCAGGGGTTTGATTTGGCGGTATCGAAGAAATTGCCGGAGCCAGCCGGGCATTGGTCGAGTGGTGCGCCGCATTCGCTGGGGTTCATTTATCGGCAGATCATGCGCGATAAGGTCGTGCCGAACCTGCCGATCCTCATCAACACCTTCTTCCCGCCCAATCAGCCCACGGCGCGGCGCTGCTTCGAGTTGGGGCAAGCCGTGGGCGCGGCGATCCGCAGTTGGGACAAGGATGTGCGGGTTGGCGTGTTCGGATCGGGCGGCATGAGCCATTTCGTGATCGATGAGGCGTTTGACCGCATGTTCTTCGAGGCGCTGCGCAATCGCGATGCGGAGACGCTGTGCGCGATTGAGGACAAGCATCTGCAATCCGGCACATCCGAATTGAAGACATGGATCGCGGCGGCGGGCGTGATGTTCGATACGGCTCTGCAGGGCGATGTGGTGGGCTATGAGCCTTGCTATCGTTCAGCGGCTGGCACCGGAACCGCGAACGGCTTTGTGGCCTGGCAGTGAGAGAGACTATGAACGACCCCCATGTTGCGCGGCTGCGTCGGCTCGATGCCTGCGCTGTTTCCGATACGCTGGACAAGCTTGGACTGGCCGGTTGCGTGACCGGCTTGCGCTCGGCCTCTCCGGGGCGGCGCATTGCCGGGCGGGTGCACACGGTGAAGCTCAAGGCTGGCAATGCGCCTGCTGACCGCCCGCCGGTTCATCTGGGCGCAGCGGCGATCGATGCTAGCGGGCCGGATGACGTGATCGTGGTCGAGCAGCGCACGGGGATCGATGCGGGCTGCTGGGGCGGCATACTCTCGCGCGCGGCGCAGCAGAAGGGCGTGGCGGGCGTGATCTGCGATGGGCTGGCGCGCGATGTGGACGAGGCGCGGGAGATTGGCTTTCCCGTCTTCTGCCGGGGTTACACGGCGCGAACGGCGCGCAACCGGGTTTATGAAGATGCGACGGACGTGCCGGTGATGATTGGCGATTTCACGGTCGAGCCGGGCTTTTACGCGATCTGCGATTCTAGCGCGGCGGTGTTCATCGCGCCTGCCGATATCGCGCGGGTGCTCGATGCCGCCGAGGAGATTGTGCGCAAAGAGGCTGAGATGACCCGGCGGCTGGAGGGCGGAGAGGGCGCCTCTGCGGTGCTCGGCGCGAATTACGAATATATGCTCAAGGGCGATTATATATGAGCGATGACCGCAATGTCGCGCGGGCTGGCGTTCTGGATACGGCGACGCTGAGCGATGCACTGGATCGGCTGGGCATCGTCGGCCAATGCTACAAGATTGCGGGGCGCGATCCGGATTTTCGCATGGCGGGCAGGGCTTACACCATGCTCTGCGGCCCGGCCTCCACGCCGCCGGGAACGGTTGGCGATTATATCGATGATGTGCCGCAAGGGCATGTGGTGGTGATCGACAATGGCGGGCGTGATGATGCGACCATCTGGGGCGACATCCTCACCGAGATCGCGCATCGGCGCGGGCTTGCGGGCACGGTGATCGATGGGATCAGCCGCGATGTGTCGCTGTGCCGCAAGCTTGGCTATCCCGTTTTCAGTCGCGGGCATTGGATGCGGACGGGCAAGGACCGTGTGCAGGTCGAGGTCGTCAATTGCCCCGTGAACATCGGCGGGGCGCGGGTTGCGCCGGGCGATATTTTGCGCGGCGATCCCGATGGCGTGATCGTCATCCCGCAGGCGCATGAGGACGCCGTGCTGGACGCGGCGGAAGAAATCCACGCCGCGGAAGAGCGCATCCGCGAGGCCTGCCGCTCCGGCATGCGGCTCGATGAAGCGCGCGCGCAGTTCAAATATCATCAACTCCAGACACGCCAGACATAGAAGGAATATCCAATGATCATCGACTGTCATGGTCATATCAGCGCGCCTGTGGAGCTGTGGGCTTATAAGGCGAGCTTGCTCGCGCATCGCGGATCGCATGGGCGAGGCGGCGTCAAGGTGACGGACGAACAGCTCATCGCCGCTGCGCATCACAAGGAGACCTGGCCGGACGGGCATGTGCAATTGCTGCACAATCATGGCACGGACATGCAGCTCATCTCACCGCGCCCGTTCCAGATGATGAGCTCGGCTAAGCCCGCGCGTGTGGTCCACTGGTTCTGCGAGGAAGTGAACACGCTCATCCACCGCCAATGTGCGTTGCTGCCCAATCTGTTCATTCCCGTCGCGGGCCTGCCGCAGGTGGCGGGCGAGCCGATTGAGAATGTGTTCCCGGAGATGGACCGCTGCGTGTCGCTCGGCTTCAAGGGCTTTCTGCTCAACCCGGACCCCTATGAGAATGGCACTGAGGAGGCGCCGGGGCTGGGCGAGCGCTACTGGTATCCGCTGTATGAGAAGCTTTGCGAGCTTGGCCTGCCCGGGCATATCCACGCCACCGGATCGCAATCCGAGCGCACGCCCTATTCGCTGCACTTCATCAATGAAGAGACGATTGCGACCTATAATCTGTGCACATCATCGGTGTTCGATGATTTCCCGGATTTGAAGATTGTGGTGAGCCATGGCGGCGGGGCGATCCCCTATCAGTTTGGGCGATTTGAGAGCCAGTCGCGCCGTTCCAAGCATCTGTTCTCGGAGCGGATGGCCAAGCTCTATTTCGATACGGTGCTTTACACCGAGGGCGCGCTGCGTCTGCTGATCGAGACGGTGGGGCCGGAGCGCTGCCTGTTCGGGTCGGAATGTCCTGGCGTTGGCTCGTCCATCGATCCCGCAACCGGCATCCAGATGGATCATATCGCGCCGTTCATCCAAAAATTCGACTTTTTGAGCGATGCGGACAAGAAGCTGATCTTTGAGGATAATGCGCGGAAAGTGTTCAATCTAGACGTGTGATTGCGGTCGCAAATCCTCCCCGCTCGCGGGGAGGCGGCAGCGCGTGGAGCTGACGGTGGGGGATTGCGGCGTCGTATAACTTGGCTTCAGGCGGCCATCCCGCTCCACTGCCCTTGCCGGCCCTCCTCTCCATCAGTGTGTAATAAGAGACAACGCCTGAGGCCCGCAAAAAACTGCGAACGTCAGCTTTAAGGTCTCATCGCGTTCTGGCCGAATGTGTGATTTGAGGTGGAAAGCTGTCGTGCAAGTTCAAATACGCCGGGGTCATCCAGCGACCATCAGTGCCGAGTCACAATGACGGTAGGCAATTCGCGCCTTCCTTGCTAGGCAGCCGCCGAACGACAGCGACTGAGTGGTGAGTATGATTGAAGAAGCCGACTTGAATGTTGGGCGCACGGCGCAATCGCCGTACGCCGCGCCCCGGTCTATATCGTCCGCTGACGAGTGCTACTTTTATCATACTATGGACGTTCCCGGTCACGGCACTATCCAAGGCGAGTGGGACCTTAGAGGTTCGGTAGATAGGTACCTCGGCCATTTTGATTTTAAGGGTAAGCGCGTGCTCGATGTCGGCGCAGCATCCGGCATTTTAAGTTTCCACATCGAAAAACAAGGCGCGGAAGTTGTCTCGTTCGATCTTTCGGAAACCTTCGACTGGGATATCGTTCCCTTCGCTGAAAACGATAACGATACTGCGCGGAGCCAGCGACGCTCTCATCTGCGAAAGATCAATAACGGCTACTGGTTGTGTCATGAGGCCTTTGGCTCCAAAGCGCGCATGGTGAACGGGGTGGTATATGACATACCCCGATCAATCGGCCCCGTGGATGTGGCCGTTTTCGGCAGTATTTTGCTTCACCTTCGCGATCCCTTCCTCGCATTAGAGAATGCGGCGCGGCTGACTAAAGAGGCGATTATTGTCTCAGACCTATCGCCTTACGGACGCGTCGCAAGCAAGTTTAAGAAGAGCCCACGCTTTATGCCGAAAAGTGCTGATCCGGGTGGAATAAACGACGGATGGTTCAGGCTTCCGCCTTTGTTGGTTCAGGAGTATCTCGGCATCTTGGGCTTTAAACGGTCCACTTTGAAGTGGAATAGTTTTAAGTATGGCGAGCGCATCCGACCAATTTATACGATCATAGCTCAAAGATAAATGTCCGTTCGGCAGGCTCGCTGTCCCGTCAGCCGTTGATGTCCGCAATGGTCGTGTCCTGACAGTCCGCTATCGGCCCCCCCACCAGCGCAACGGACAGCGTGAATGGGGGGTAGCTAGCGGACACTCAACGAGGTCAGCGGAATGCCATGTGGCAGATATTCCCTGCTATTCGCCTTCGCCTTCGCCGCCAATGCCTTCAAGAGCCTCGCCGGGCACCAGTATGTAGCGCCAGATCCCCGCGCCCAGTGCCGCTCCGATCAGCGGTGCGACCCAGAACAGCCAGAGCTGGCCCAAGGCATCGGCATCGACAAAAAGTGCGACCCCTGCCGAACGTGCCGGGTTTACCGATGTGTTGGTGACCGGGATAGAAATGAGGTGAATCAGCGTTAGCGCCAAGCCGATGGCAATGGGCGCGAAGCCTGCTGGCACCGCCGGGCTGGTCGACCCCAGGATTATCACAAGGAAGCCGGCGGTCAGCACGATTTCAATGATGAGGGCTGCAC
>CAMLFF010000100.1 GCA_946479185.1 uncultured Sphingobium sp. | reverse complement strand
CATTGCGATGATCGATGATCGATTTGCGCCGCACTTCTGTCGGATGCGCGGTTAGCACTGGCACAACCAGCGCCTTGTCCAGCAGCTTCACGATGTCGGAAGGACCAAGGCCATGCTTGCTTAGCCGTGCAACTGCGCTCGCCATGTCTGCGCCAGGCTCCACGGCAACGCCCTGACGATCCTCAGCAAGGTTGGCGAGCATGGAAAACAGCATGAAGCCGCGCACAAAGGCCAGCGTATCGTCCAGCGTCAGTGCCGAGAGGCCATTCTCGACCCCATCGACCGGCGCCAGGCCACGGGCGCGATCCACCGAGGTTGCGCGGATATACTCAGTCTGTTTGAACAGCCGCTCGCCGCCATAGATGCGGATGACGTCCCCCAGCAGCTTTCCGAGATAACGGATGTCCGGGTTCTGTGTGATGGGGGGGCGTGTGTGTGGCATGACCGCATGCTGCATTGCAGCGTAGGGTCGGTCAAGACCCGATGAACGGGAGCAGTCTTAAATCACATGCTCGAAACTCGGCTCAACGCCGCATCACACCTGTGGTTCATGATCATAGAAATCGACGCGCATCTGCATCGGGCCAAGAGGCGTGACCATGTGCAGCTGCTCTGGCTTTACCAGACCGGGGTGCTCACTGTCCAGAATTGCCTCGGAAACCGGATCAAGCACGCGATACAGCAGTTTGCCCGCCAGCACGCGGATGACACCCCAGGCCCGGCCTTGGTGCGATGCTCCTTCTGGAGCGCTGCTGGCAGCGACTGTTCATCAAAAACCGCCGTGCTGCGGTAGGGCGCTGAGCCGATCACTCGGATTTGAGTGCTTCGAAGTTCACCGCCCGGTCGACGAGATCGGTCATGTGATCCGCCGCGCGGATGGTCAGCGGATGTTGCGTGAAACCGGGGCGCGGCAGGATGAAGTCCGCCATCTGGCGTGCCAGCTCGCGTTGCCGGTCCGATCCCTCGGCCAAGACCGCGATCATTAGGTTTTCCAACGCAATAACGCGGATGCGCAATTGCACAATCTCGGCATTGGTGAGCGCCTGCGCTGCGACATTGCGTTTTTCGGGTTTTGGCGTCGATGAAATTGCGCCGCCTTCATTATCCCAGCGGGAAAGGGAGCGGCGGCGAAGCTCGGCCGGGTCGGGCAGGTCATCTGATTCAGACATGGAAAACTCTCCAATATTCAGGCCGCGGCTCGCCCGCCGGACCCTTCTCTATTGGAACAGCTATAACCCGAAAATGCTCCGGTCGCTGTCAGCTATTTACAAATAACTGAGCGACAGGCCCTCAGGCATGCTCCAGCGTGCACTGCAGCGGGTGCTGGTTTTGCCGGGCATAGTCCATCACCTGATTGACCTTGGTCTCGGCCACTTCATAGCTGAAGACGCCGCAAACACCGACGCCGCGCTGATGAACATGCAACATCACGCGCGTCGCCTGCTCGATGTCCATCCGGAAGAAGCGCTGCAGGCAATCGACCACAAACTCCATCGGCGTATAGTCGTCGTTGAGCATCAGCACTTTGTAGGGTGTGGGCTTTTTCGTGCGCGTTCGCGTGCGCGTGGCGACGCCAAGGCCTGGCCCGCCGGGGCCTTCCTCATCCTGACCGCCAGCCATGCGTGGCAGGGGCATCGTCGCGGGCAATGTCGTCATGCGCCAAAAATAGGGCATTGCCGCCCCCTGTTGCAAGGGCCGAGGGGCGATTAAGCACAAAAAAAGGCGGCCCACCGGAGCGGACCGCCTTATTTGTCTGTTTGTCAGCGATGGATCAGGCCGCGAGCGACTTGATCTTGTCCGTCACAACCGAAACGCGGTTGCTGATCGGCTGAGAAATCTCGCCGACGAGCTTGAGCATCTTTTCGCTGTTCTTGGCAGACTGCGACGCCATGCTGTCCATGAACTGGCTCATCATTTCGCTCTGCAGCTGGAAGAACTCGACAGGCGACTTGATGGCAGCAAAGCTCTTCATCGTGGCGCTGGTCTTCTCGAAAGACGTACGACCGAACTCGGCAGCATCCTGGCCCATCGATTCGACGCCCTTGGCAGCGATCTTGGACGATTCGACGATCGCTTCAAGGTTGCCCTTGGCGATATCGCCCATCTCTTCAAATGCCTTGCCGGACTTCTCGACAGCCGACTTGGTCTTCTGGCTCATGTCGCTGAATGCGCTCTGCATGTGGGTCTTGGCCTCCTCGGCATAGTTTTTCGCGGTTTCAATAACGTTCGTCATAATCTTCTCGCCTTTCATATTGGTGGCAGTCCCTGCAACGGGACTGGGGATTAGGTCCGCCATTTCTGAGATTGAAATTTGTGGGGTGGGCTCGGCCTGCGCCGCCTTTGCCAGCGGCCATTCGACCTGCGCGGCAACCGATGCAGCCAGCTTGGTGACGGGCTCAGCCGCTTTCGCGACGGCCGCCATAACCTTTTTGGCAGGCGCCATCACTTGCTCTGCGATTGCAGGGCTTTTCGCTGCAACGTCCTTCACCGGCTCCGCTTTGACGGGCGCGGCTTTCGGGGCGACCTTAGCAATCGGCTTGGCCATAACCGGCTTGGGTGCGACCAAAGGCTTCTTCGCGACAACTGGCTTCACCGGCGCGGCCAGCTTGGTCGCCACAGGAGGCTTGGCGGCAACGGGCGCCTTCGTCACGACGGCAGGTGCTACAGTTACGGGCTTCGCCGGCGCTGCGGGAACGGGCTTGGGCGCGGTGTTCATCGGTACGGTCGCAGAGGCGGCGGTGGAACGCTGACGCGCTTTCACAGATTTTGCCGACCTTGTTTTGCGCGGGGTAACCAACGAACAAACTCCTCAAACTTTGCTGCGATGCAACATAGTCAGAATAAGTGAGTTTTGCAAGCAAAAATATTGCACTGCAACAAAAGCGTCAGGGCGATAATTTTTCGCCTTCTTTCAGTGCCTAACGCGTCCGCGCATAGCGCCCCGGCGCATCCTCGATTGTCTTATATTTGCCTTTTCCGGGCTGCCGCGCGCCGGTGGATTTCACGCGCTTCGCGTCCTGTGCCTCAAGCCATTCCAGCCAGTTCGGCCACCAACTCCCCTTGGTTTCCGTCGATCCCGCACGAAAACTCTCAAAGTCCACCGCCGCCGGATCGCCCAGCCAATAGCCATATTTATTGGCAGCAGGTGGATTGACCACGCCCGCAATATGCCCCGACCCTGCGAGCAGGAACTGCTTGGGGCCGGTAAAATGCTCCATCATTTTCCAAACGCTGGCGGGCGGCGCGATATGATCCTCGATACCCGCCTGAATATAGGCGGGCGTCTTCACCTTGCGCAGATCAATCGGCGTGCCCGCAATGCTCAGGCTATCCGGCTGGGCGAGCCGGTTGTCACGATAGAAATCGGTCAAATAGGCATGGTGCCATTTCGCCGGCAGATTGGTCGTGTCGCCGTTCCAATAGAGCAGGTCGAAGGATGGATAATCCTTCCCCATCAGATAATTATTCACGACATAGTTCCAGATGAGATCCTGCCCGCGCAGCAGGTTGAAGGTCGCCGCCAGATAGCGCCCATCCAGATAGCCATCCTTGGCAAAGCTGCTCACCAGCGCGATCTGCTCATCATCCACAAACAGCTTGAGGTCGCCCGCCTCGGAGAAATCCACCTGCGTCGTGAAGAAGGTCGCGCTCGCCACCTTGTCCGCTTCGCCTCGCGCGGCAAGCAAGGCAAGTGTAGCGGAAAGCACCGTTCCGGCGACACAATAGCCGATCGTGTGCACGCTCGGCACACCCAGCAGATCGCGCACCGTGTCGATCGCATCGACCTGACCCGCCAGCGCATAATCGTCCAGCACGACATCGGCCATGCTGGCGTCAGCGGACTTCCAGCTCACCATGAACACGGTGATGCCCTGATCGACCGCCCATTTGACGAAGCTCTTCTCGGGGTTGAGATCGAGAATATAATAGCGGTTGATCCAGGGCGGGAAGATCAGCAGCGGCGTTTCCAGCACTTGCGGCGTCGTCGGGCTATATTGGATGAGCTGATACAGCGGCGTCTCATGTACGACCTTGCCCGGCGTCATCGCAATATTGCGGCCAAGTTCAAAGGCCGAGCCATCCGTGTGCGTCAGCTGGCCCTTGTCGATATCCGCGAGCAAATTCTCGAGTCCGGTCAGCAAATTCTGGCCGTTGGTCTCGATCGTCCGCTCGATCACCACGGGATTCGTGAAGGGGAAGTTGGCCGGGCTGGCCGCTTCCACGAGCCGCTGCGTGGCAAAGCGCAACTTCTCCTTCTCGCGCACGTCCAGTCCATCCACGCTGTCAGTCAGTTGCAGCAGATAGTCCGAGGCGAGGAGATACATCTGCCGGATAAGATCGAACACAGGATTGTCCCGCCAGCGCGGGTCTGCAAAGCGGCGGTCGCGATCAGCGGCAGCAGGCGTGGCAGGCGCAGCGGAGCCATCGCCGCGCGTCATGAATTGCCCCCACATCTCCATGCCGCGCTTGGCCATCTCAGTCTGGATCTGCGCGATCTTCTCAAGATTGGGCCGGGCATCGCTGCCCGGATATTTTACGGACTCGTCGGCAAGCTCGCTGCCCCGCTCCAGGATCATCTGCTGCGCCTGCCCAATCACGCGCGTCCAGTGCTGCATTTGTGCAAGCCCCATGGCTTCGCTCAACTGTTGATCCATGAAAAAGGGCCTCATTTCGTTTTAACGGCGCAACCCGTTGTTTTGGTGGCACGGCCTTGAAGTGCAAGCTATATGCGGCATCTGCCCGGCTTTCCACTTCCAGTGTGAGCATGGGTATTTTCCACATTCAGGAGATCGACTTCATAATGTCCGATGAGTTCTACCGCATCAAGCGCCTTCCGCCCTATGTCATCGCCGAAGTTAACGGGATGCGGGCAGCGGCGCGCGCGGCGGGCGAGGATATTATCGATCTCGGCATGGGCAATCCCGATCTGCCCCCTCCCCAGCACGTCATCGACAAGCTGGTGGAAGTCGCCAAAAAGCCGGACGCACATGGCTATTCCCAGTCCAAGGGCATTCCCGGATTGCGCAAGGCGCAGGCCAATTATTATGCGCGCCGCTTCGGGGTCGATGTTGATCCGGAGACGGAAGTCGTCGTGACGATGGGCTCCAAGGAAGGCCTTGCCAGCCTCGCCACCGCCATCACGGCGCCGGGCGATGTGGTGCTGGCACCCAACCCCAGCTACCCGATCCACACCTTCGGCTTCATCATCGCGGGCGCGACCATCCGCTCTGTGCCGACCACGCCGGACGAGAATTATTTCCGCGCGCTTGAGCGTGCGATGCACTTCACCGTGCCGCGCCCGAGCATCCTGATCGTCAATTATCCCGGCAATCCGACTGCCGAGACGGTAGACCTTGCTTTCTATGAGCGGCTGGTCGCCTGGGCGAAGGCAAATGAGGTCTGGATCCTCTCCGATCTGGCTTATTCCGAGCTGTATTTTGATGGCAACCCGACGCCTTCGATCCTGCAGGTGCCGGGCGCGAAGGATATCGCCATCGAGTTCACCTCCATGTCCAAGACCTACAGCATGGCAGGCTGGCGCATGGGCTTTGCGGTGGGTAACCCCAAGCTGATCGCCGCACTGACGCGCGTGAAATCCTATCTCGATTATGGCGCCTTCACGCCCATTCAGGCCGCCGCCTGCGCAGCCCTCAATGGCCCGCAGGATATCGTCGAGCGCAATCGCCAGCTTTATCAGAAGCGCCGTGATGTGATGGTGGAAAGCTTTGGGCGTGCGGGTTGGGATATCCCCTCACCCAAAGCCTCCATGTTTGCATGGGCGCCGCTTCCACCGGCGCTAAAGGAGATGGGCAGCCTGGAATTCTCCAAGCAATTGCTCACGCAAGCGCAGGTCGCGGTCGCGCCCGGCGTTGGCTATGGCGAGGATGGCGAAGGCTATGTTCGCATCGCGATGGTGGAGAATGAGCAGCGGCTGCGACAGGCCGCGCGCAACATCAAGCGCTACCTCCACTCGATGGGCGTCAACACCCCGGCGACCAAAGGCGCTGCATGATTACGGTGCAGGCGTTGGCAACCCCTGAGGTCAGCCTCGTCGCGCATACCATACAGGTCGCGGTGGCGCCGGTGTTTCTGCTTGCAGGCATCGGCGGCTTCCTCAACGTCTGCGTCAGCCGTCTCGCCCGCGTTATCGATCGTGCGCGCGCGGTCGAGAAGCTGGTGCAGGCGTCTCGTGGCGCCGAGCATGACCGGCTGATCGACGAAATCCGCATTCTCGACAGGCGCATCACGGTGGTCAACGCCGCGATCTTCCTTTCGGTGCTGGCCGCGCTGCTCATCAGCGGCGTGGTCATCCTGCTGTTCGCATCCAACCTGTTGGACGCCAACCTTGGCACCTTGATCGCGCTGCTGTTCATGGGGTCGATGATCTCGATCGCCATCGCCTTTGCGATCTTCCTGTATGAGACGCGGCTGGGATCGAGCGTGACGCATATCCGGAATGAGATCCTCTACCACAAGGCAGAGGTCGAACGGAGCGAGGAAGAACTGGCCGCGCATGGCCGGCATAAGCCAGAGCCGCGACGCGAGAGTTAAGGGCGTTACAAGACCGCCTCTACTGCCTGTATCCTCGCGAATGCGGGGATCCAGTTCCAACGACGCAATCTAGCGCAGTTCCGCAGCGTTGAATGGATCCCCGCGTTCGCGAGGATACAAGTGCTGCGTTGAAAAACTTGCGCGCAATACAAAGCGCACACAACCGTAAGCCGCACAAATGAGAGGGGCCGCAGGAACCATCAAGGTTCCTACGGCCCATCAGCATGGTCAGCGGCCGGAAGTGCCGCCACCCGAGGATTTACGCCGCGTCTAAGTCTCTAAAACCATGAGACCCTCGCGCGACCCGCCGCTAATGCCTTAGCGACAGGCTCCCCGAACGGACTTGACCGACCCCATTGCTGAACCATGAGACATCGGATCACCTCCTTTCAATTGCGTTGAAACTGTTTCGCCGGGGGCTGGCTGGAAGCCTTTTGCCCTTCGACAGGCATAGATTTGAATCATCTCGCCCGTGCGAACAAGACTTGTATTATTCTTTTTTCAAATCATAATCATGCGCTCGCCCAAATCGGGCTGAGCGGCGAAAAGCCCGCAGTTCCGGCGATATCCTAGCCTCGGCAATCCTCGATCACCCGGCCAATCTCCGCCACCACTGGCAAGAGGAATCGTGGCGAGCTTGTCGGCTCGATGGAAATGCGACCACGCGAGTAGGCCATCCAGTCAAAACCCGGATCGCTCGCGGCGCGCGTGATCGTCAACACGCTGCCTGCACCCTGCGGCATCGCCTGCCCATTCCATTGCAGCACGCCAGCGCTGGTGCGAATCACCACTGTGCCAGCCGTGCGATAGCCCGCCAGCGTCAACGCAATCTGCCGGCTCGGCTTTACGCAGCGCATGGCGAAGGATGGCTGCATATTGCTCGTGCCAAACTCGGCGACCGTTTCTGCCGATGTTGAGCGGTAGCGCCACTGCCACTGCACCACGGGCGCGACATCCCAACCGGTCGCGCCACTATCTGCAGGCGGCGCTGGCAAGGGTGCCTGGGGAGCCGGGCCGGGCGTGCGCACAGGCGCTGGTGCCGGAGCAGGCCTACCGGAAGGAACCGCCTGGCACCCAGCCAATCCAGCCATCACCGCGAGCGATGCCGCAAAGCGCGCTGATACCATGTTCATGGCCGCACCTGCCCTTCGCCGCGCACAACCCATTTGTAAGTCGTCAGCCCCTCCAGCGCGACTGGGCCACGCGCATGCATCCGCCCCGTCGAAATGCCAATCTCGGCACCCAGCCCAAATTCGCCGCCATCGGCAAACTGGCTGGAGGCATTCCACATGCAGATAGCACTGTCACACCGCGCAAGGAATTGCTCGGCAACGGCGGCATCGCGCGTCACGATCGCATCGGTATGATGGCTGCCATGCGCCGCAATATGCTCCAGCGCATCGTCCATCCCGCCGACGATCCGCGCCGCTGCAATCGCTTCAAGAAATTCCGTGCCCCAGTCGCTCTCCTGCGCCGCTTCCACACGCTGATCGAGCTTGCGCACGCCTTCGTCACCGCGCACTTCGCAGCCCGCGTCCAGCAGCGCAGCGATCAACGCTTCCGGCTCGGGAAAGCCCCGGTCGATCAGCAGCGTTTCCATCGCCCCGCAAATGCCGGTGCGCCGCATCTTGGCATTCACGATGATGTCGCGCGCCATCACAGGGTCGGCGTCGGCATGGACATAGGTGTGACAAATGCCATCGAGATGCGCGAGCACTGGCACGCGTGCTTCCTCCTGCACCCGTGCGACAAGGCTCTTGCCCCCGCGCGGCACGATGATGTCGATGAGGCCCACGGCGCGCAACATCGCGCCCACGGCTGCCCGGTCCGTGGTGGGGACATATTGCACGGCGTCCGCAGGCAGCCCCGCTTCCGTGATACCCTGCACCATCGCGGCGTGAATCGCGCGATTGCTCTCCACCGCTTCGGACCCGCCACGCAAAATCACCGCATTGCCAGACCGAAGCCCCAGCGCCGCCGCATCCGCCGTCACATTCGGGCGGCTTTCGTAAATGATGCCGATCACGCCAAGCGGTACGCGCACACGGCTCAGGCGCAGGCCATTCGGGCGCACACTCTCGTCGATCACATGCCCGACAGGATCGTCAAGGCTCGCGACCTGCTCGACTGCGTCGGCCACCGCCAGCACACGCCCTTCATCCAGCTTGAGCCGATCCAGCATCGCCGATGAAAGGCCGTTGCCCGCCCCACGCTCCATGTCGGCCCGATTGGCCTCGAGAATCTTGGGCAGCGCCTCCCGCAAGGCTGCAGCCGCCGCAACCAGCGCCTTTGCCTTCTGCTCGCTCGGCGCCTGCGCCATCTGTGCCGTGGCACGGCGCGCCCGTGCGCCCATCTGGGCAATCAGCATCTCGGGCGTATGCGTGAGGTCGTTCATCGCGAATTTGGTCCTGTACGGAAAGGGGCATTCCCCATAGCATGACGGGCAAGGCACGCAAATGGCGGCAACCCGATCCATGATCGGGCGTTTTGTGAGCAAGCCAGTCAGGGAGATACGCATGAACCGCATTCGCGCAGGCATTTCGATCGCGCCTCTCGCATTGGCACTCGCCAGTTGCAACGTCACCCCAGAACCCACCAACAATAGCGCAGACATGAACGCCGCAGCCGCCGATAATGCGCTGGATGCAGCGCTCAATGTCGCTGACGAGAATAGCAGTCAGGTTGCGCCCGAGTTCCTTGGCGAGCTCCAGCCCCCAGCTCCGGGTGAACCGGGCGGCCTGCCCGATGACCGCCGTCCGCTGAATGAAGGTGCCGCTCGCGCGCCCACCAGCGTCGAGGCATCCGGGTCCGTCATTCAGCTTTGGGGCATTGCGCTTTCCCAGGGTCGCTATGGCGATGCCTACATGGTCAACTGGGTGTCGAACGTGTTTCCAGGCATCCTGGGGCGCACCTGCGACCGTCCGTGTGAGCCGGCCTGCCGGCGCGGGCGGGTGGAGGAGGCGCAGGCCCAGCTGCCCGAGCCGGTGGCCATCTGCCGGCTTAAGCGCGTCGCGGCCGACCTGAAGGGCGAGGTGCGCCACCGCATGCCGAAGGTTGCGCCGCGCAATGGCAGGCG
>CAMLFF010000099.1 GCA_946479185.1 uncultured Sphingobium sp. | reverse complement strand
CGCGCCGCGTTCTGCGGGCCTGCGATCCTGACGCGCAGTATTTCCTGCTGATGCGTCAGATCCATCTCGTCATGCAAACCGGTTCAACCAATGAAGATGTGCGCGCGCAGGCCACGCATTGGCCCGAGGGCGATTGGCTGCGGGCCGAGCGCCAGATGTCCGGTCGCGGGCGTCGCGGTCGGGCATGGGAGAGCCCTGTCGGCAATCTCTATGCCTCAACGCTCATTCGCCTCAAGCCGACGGACCCGTCGCTCGCGGGACTGGGCCTGATGGTCGGCGTGGCTGTGCATGCGGCGCTCACAGACTGCGTGCCCAACGCCGCGCTGATGCTCAAATGGCCCAATGATGTGGTGGTCGGCAGCGCCAAGCTCTCCGGCATGTTGCTGGAGCGGGAAGGGGACTGCGTCATTGTCGGCGTCGGCATCAATGTCGCGACTGCGCCGCACCTTGAAGATCGCGAGACGATCGCGCTCGCCGATTTGCCGGGCGGTCAAGCCATCGACGCACAGACGGTCATGCAGGCGCTCGCGCAATCCTTCGACCAGTGGCTGGCCCGCTGGCGCGAAGGTGGCAGTCCGGTCATCAACAGGGCGTGGCTGGAGCGCGCTCATCCCATCGGCACGTCCTTGCTGGTTTCGACCGGACCTGATAGTCGCCAACTGGGACGTTTTCTCGGTCTTGATGGCGATGGCGCCTTGATCCTGGAGCGCGAGGACGGCACGAGCCAGCTCATCCATAGCGGTGATGTTGGCGTGCTGACTTGATCCGCGCGTCTCGGCCTGACAGGAACATAAGCATGCTTCTCGCAATCGACGCCGGTAACAGCAATATCGTCTTCGCGCTCATCGGAGAGGATCGGACGATCCGCGCCCGCTGGCGCATCGCGACCGATCCACGGCGCACGGGCGATGAATATGCCGTGTGGGTCAACCAGTTGCTGGTGCTGGAGGGGCTGACGATGGCGGACGTGAAAGCCGTCATCATCGCCACCGTCGTGCCGCGCGCGCTGCACAATCTTGATGTGCTGGCCCGCAAATATTTCGGTGTCGAGCCGCTCGTTGCGGGCAAGGCACCGGTGGAATGGCATATCAATGTGGATGTGCCGATGCCCCACACGCTGGGCGCAGACCGCGCGGTCAATGCCATCGCTGCCCATGCGGCTTATGAGGGCGATCTGATCGTCATCGATTTCGGCACAGCGACGACCTTTGACCATATCGACTATAGCGGCGCCTATAAGGGCGGCATCATTGCGCCGGGCATCAATCTTTCGCTCGATGCACTGGTGAGCAATACCGCCAAGCTGCCACGCATCGCGATCGAGGCGCCTGCGGGCAACGGATCGGTGATCGGTCGCACGACCGAGGACCAGATGCTCATCGGCGTGTTCTGGGGCTATGTCGCGATGATGGAAGGGCTGGTCGCGCGGATGCGCAAGGAAATCGGCCGCCCTGCCAAAGTTATCGCCACCGGCGGCCTCGCCATATTATTCGATGAAAAGACGGATCTTTTCGACTCTATCGTTCCAGATCTCACCATAAATGGCCTCGTCCTTCTCTACGAGCGCAGCAGGAAAATTGCATGACACCCGGTAAAGAACTTCTCTTCCTGGCCCTTGGCGGGTCAGGTGAGATCGGCATGAATCTCAATCTCTATGGCTGCCAGGGCAAGTGGCTCATGGTGGACCTCGGCGTTACCTTCTCCGATCCATCCTGCCCCGGTGTCGATCTCATCATGCCCGACACGGCCTTTATCGAGGAGAACCAGAAGGATCTGCTCGGCATCGTGCTCACCCATGGGCATGAGGATCATATCGGCGCGCTGCCTTATCTGGCGGGCGATCTGGACGTGCCGCTTTATGCGACACCGTTCACCGCGGGACTCATCAAGGGCAAGCTGGCCGAGGAAGGCCTGCTCGACAAGCTTGAGCTCAACATCATCGAGATTGGTGAAGAGTTTGACGTTGGCCCGTTCCACATGCGTTATGTGCCGCTGGCGCACTCCATTCCGGAGGGCAATGCGCTGGTCATCGATACGCCTTATGGCCGCATTTTCCACACAGGCGACTGGAAGCTGGATGATGAGCCACTGATCGGTGTTCCGGCGACAGGCGATGAACTCAAGGCCATTGGCGACACAGGCGTGCTCGCTTTAGTGTGTGACAGCACCAATGTGTTCAATGAGGAGGCCAGCGGATCGGAAGGATCGGTCTATACCGATCTGCTCGCCAGTGTCTCCGCCGCGCGTGGCCGTGTCGTCGTCACCACCTTTGCGAGCAATGCGGCGCGGCTGCAGACGCTGGGTAGGGTCGCGCGGGAAACCGGGCGCAAGCTGTGCGTCGCCGGGCGCTCGCTGGATCGCATTATCGCCGTTGCCAAGAGCTGCGGCTATCTCAAGGACTTCCCGGAGCTGGTGAACTTCGATGGCATCATGTCGGTGCCAGCCCATGAGGCGATGATCATCGCCACGGGCGGGCAGGGCGAGCCGCGCGCTGGACTGGCGCGTATCGCCGCTGGCCAGCACCCGATCAGCCTGGATGCGGGCGACACGGTGATGTTCTCATCGCGCAAGATCCCCGGCAATGAGATGGCGATTGGCCGCATCCAGAATGCGCTGGCCGCCAAAAATGTGCTGATGATCACGGAAAGCCAGGCGCATATCCATGTTTCCGGCCACCCCGGTCGCCCGGAACTGGCCGCGATGTATGATTGGATTCGGCCTGAGATTCTGCTGCCCGTCCATGGCGAATTGCGCCACATGGCCGAGCAGGCGCGCTTTGGCATGCAGCAGGGCATCAAGCGGGCCATCGTGCAGACCAATGGCGATGTCGTGCGGCTCGCGCCCAATGGCCCGGCTAAGGTCGGTGAGGTGCGATCTGGGCGGCTTGCACTCGATGGCGACGTGATCCTGGCCGCCGATGGCATGGTGATGAACGACCGCCGCAAGCTGATGGTCAATGGCCATATGAGCATCGGCGTGGCGCTGTCTGCCGCTGGCAAGCTGGTCGGCAAGCCCGAGATTCGCCTCAAGGGCGTGCCGATCGAGGAGGATCGCGAGCAGTTCGAACAGCAGGCGATCGAGGCGCTGACCGGCATCGTGAAAACCGGTCGGCGCGGCAGCGATGTTGAGGCGATCCGTGAAGCAATCCGTATCGGCGTGCGCCGTGTCGTGTTCGAATGGACGGGCAAGAAGCCTGTGGTTGACGTGACCATCGTGCAGACCAATTGAGCGGATCGACGCGATGAAAATCACATCCTTTCTGGCAATCTATTTCCTATTTTGGTTCCTCAGCCTGTTCCTCGTGCTGCCCTTCGGCGTGCGCACGTCGGAGGAGGCGGGGGTGGCGAAAGTACCGGGGCAGGCGGATAGCGCCCCGCATGAATTCCGCCCGTTGCGGACCATCATCCGTACGACATTGGTAGCGGGGGTCATGTTCGCGCTGTTCTATGCGAATTGGGTGAATGAGTGGGTGACGGTGCGCAGCTTTGATGGGATTTTGCACCCACCTGTGGATTTGCGCGAATAGGGCGGGATGGAGCCGGCTGAGCGTGTGGCCGAATGAGGTCTGACCGCACGCCGAATGCCGTATTCCCACGCAGGTGGGAATCCAGTCGGCATATCATCGTAGCGCCTGGTCGAGGTGTAGGAACTGCGTCCCCGCCTTCGCGGGGAAACCAGAGAACTGAAAAAATAGCCCTCAGTTCGTTTTCAACCGCTCGATCGCCTGCGCCAGCGCCACATAAAGCTTGCCGATATCGGATGACACCATTGTCAGCGCCAACGTGCTGCCGTCCTTCGTCGCCATCACCGAGCGCAGCAGCATCTCAAAGTCATGCACATAGCGGCTCGCATGTTCGCGGAACTCGGCATCCTCATGGTACAGGCTCTGCACATGCTTGGCGTCGGCATTGTTGATCAGCCGCGTCGTGCGCCGGGCGAAGAGCCCCTGATCGCCCTTCAGATATCCCGTCCAGTCGGTGTCGGAGATATCCTTGTCGAGCCATTTGCCGACGTCGATGGCGCGCTCGTTCAGCGAGCTGATGAGCCTTGCCGAGCGCTCGGCCATGAGCTCGCGATCCTGTGTGTCGACCCGCTCGGAACTGGCCGCGAGCGTGCGGTCCATTTCCTTGCTCGCGTCGGTCAGCGTGATCATCCGTTTTGCCAGCTCGTCGGTCGCGCGATGCGCTGCCTTGACCGCGTCATCGGTGGCCAGCGTGATCTTCTCCAGCTCGCCTGCGACCGTTTTGGCCACAGCCTGCTCGACGGCCAAGCTGCTCGCGCGGGCAAGCTGCTCGGCTGCCTGCGGGATCGTGTCGCTGATGGCAGCGCGCGCGCGGTTCGCGGCGGCATCGGCTGACTCGCGCACCCGCACCAGCGCTTCGACCATCTGCGGTCCAACCGACTCAGCCAGTTGCGACATGCCCTTGCCTGCATCGTCAACCGCGTTGGCTAGGGCGGCGATCTGCTCTTTCTGATCTGCCAGCGCGACTTTGGATTTGTCGAGCGCTTGCGTGAGGCTGGCAACGAGCGAGGTCGCCATGCCATCCGACTCATTGAGTTGGCTGACCACTCCGGTCGCCACGGCTTCCACCGCCTCCAGGGACGGCGCTGCGGAGCGGATGCGATCATGCATCGCCCCAAGTTGCGCTTCCACCCGGCCAATCGCGGCGGGGATGCTCTCATCCAGCTCTCGAACACCGGAATCGAGCGCGACCAGCAGCGCCTCGGCCTGCTTGGTCAGCTGTTCCGCGCCCCCATGCCCATTGTTCAGCGCGTCGATCAGCCCCTTGGTATCGCCGGAAAGCTGCATCATCGTGCTGGAAAGTTTCTCGGTCCGCGCAATGGCCGATTGCTCAAGCGCATTAAACTCGCCGGTGAGGCGCGCGACATGGCCGCCCATGTCTGCCAGCCACTGGTTGCTCTTGTCGGCCTGACCGAGAAGGCGGGCATCGAGCGCATCCAGGATCGCATCGACCTTGCCGCAATGCTCCGTGAAGCGCCCGAGCGTGTCAGTGGAAGCCGTGCTGAGTCCAGCCTGTGTCTTGTCGACCAGTGCGATGAGGGCCTGATTGCTCGCCTCGATCCGTTGCTCGGTTGCTTCCAGCACGGATTTGACGCGGTCGACCGTGAAATCCAACCGCGCGGAGGACAGCTCGGCGAGATTGGCAAGCTCTTCGCCCGTTTCCCGCGCGCCGCCGCGCAGGCCGTTGAGCTGCTCTGCCAGCAAGCGCCCGGCATCCAGCAATTGCAGCCGCGCTTCTTCGGCGACAAGCGCCGTCGCCTGCAACTGATGGTCAAGCGCATCATGCCGATCGCCAAGGTCGCCGCCAAGCTGGCCCAATGTTTCGCCGAGCGTTGCTAACCGATCCTCGAGGCGGGGCAGGGTGTCGGTCATCGCCGCAATGCGATCGCCCAACGTGGTGATGGTCGCCATTGCCGTGGCGCTGCTCTGCTCCAGCAGGCGACTCTTGGCGGCCATCGCTTGAACCGCGCCAAGAATGGCGTTTGCGGATGTGTCTGCCGTTGTCGCGAAATCGCGGGTCTGGCTGTTGATCATCGCATGCGCCTCGCCGAGCAGCGATGCTGCCTCGCGCGCCTGCGTGGTGATTTGCTGTGAGCCAGACATACCGAAGGTGCGGATTGGCTCGGGCCGACGACGAACAAGCAGCACGGCCAGCCCGGCAATCAGCACCAGCGGCGCGGCCAGCACGGCGACCAGATTGATGAACCAGGCCCAGCGCGTTGCAGTGTCATGATCGAACCCGCTCGCCAGCACGATTGCCGTCCAGCCGATGCCCGCCGCGATCAGCAGCGCGAGGCCCACCGGACGCAGCTTGCTCATCAGCCCGGCAGGCTGCGCTTCTATCTCGTCAGCAGCATCCTGGTCGCGCGCGCTCGGCTGCTCCCCGCTCTGTTCGGGAAAAGCAGGCTCGTCCCAGCCCGACTCCGGTTCGCGCACGCGCGAAAGCCAGTCCTGCCTCATCTCTTCTGAAACCCCTTTTGCGCCCCAAAGCGCGTCTGATGTCCCTTTTTGGGACGAATTTATCGGCTTTTCGGGTGCGGACATGCCATTTCCTTAACATGTTCCCATACAGGTGGAACTGCATTTTACCATCTGTTCATCATTCTTGGCCTATCAAAAAACATGGCTTACGATCCCGGCACATTAGAAGCAGCCCTGTCAGCGGCAGTCGGTTCCGATCCTGCGTTGATCTCCGATCTGCGCCGCGCATTCTTCGATAGCGCGGAGCGTCAGGTGGACCTTTTGGCCCGCGCCCGCTGCGATGCGAACTGGACGATGGCAGCGCTGCGGCTCAAGGGGCTTTGTGCAAGCTTTGGCGTCAACAAGCTGATGAACCTTGCCGACGAGGCGCTGGAAAGCGCGCCGGGCGATCCGGTGATTTTGCGCCGCATCACGCAGATGCTCTCCACCATCGGAACCGAAGACGAAGGCTGAGCCTTGGCTGGCATCCCCAGCCTGACCGTGCCAATCGGTAAATGACTGCCTTGCAATCCGCCCGGTCGGTTGCCAGACAGGCCAATCATGTCAGACCTGGCTTCCCCGACCCGATAGATGGCGCTCGTCGCACTCCTCAGCGCACGCACCGCAGCGCGCGATGGTGTGTATGCCACGCCGCCTGCGCTGCTGATCGATTTTGGCGGCCAGTCGCTGATCGAATATCAGATGCGGCTATGTGCAGGAGCGGGCGCAGAAAAAATCCTCATCCAGATCGATGCGCCGACGCCAGAGCTGGCGGCGATTACCGATCATATCGCGGACGAATATGGCTGCTCGGTCTCCCTCATTCAGGGGATGGCGGGGTTGGGCCGGGCCATTGCGCCGCACGACGGCGTGTTGCTGCTGCCAGAGGGCGTGGTGATTGCGCAGGAGGCTCTGGACCCCCTGGCGATGCGGCATGGGGAAGCGATGCTGACGGTGCCATCAATTCCTGCCACCGCCGCCTTCGAGCGGATCGACGCTCAAGAGATGTGGGCCGGCGGGCTGACCGTCAGCGGCGAGCGGGTGCTGACAACGCTGGATAGGCTTGGCGAGTGGGACCTTGCGCTCACCTTGCTGCGCCGGGCCGTGCAGGATGGCGCGCCGCGCATTGCCCTCTCGGCAGATCTGGTGGCGGATGCGCGGATCGCGCTAGTCCAGGATCAGGCGAGCGCCGATGTGGCTCTGGCGGCGCTGACCGAACGCAGCTTTCTGGCAGCGACGGAAGAGCAGAGCGGCGGAATCGCACGCGTGCTGGCGCCGCTCTCGCGCGGGCTGGTGCGCGAATTGGTGCGGCGGCAAATCAATCCTGCGCAAATCCTGCTCGGGGCGATGGTGCTTTCCGCCGGCGCGCTGGTCTGCTCGATCATGGGCTGGATGTTGCCTGCTGTGCTCATCATGCTACCCGCCCTCGGCGTGGCGAAGGTTGGCGAGCAATGCGCGCATGTGACGTTGCGGGCGACCGGCAGGCGCTGGCAGACGATGCTGGTGCAGGCCAGTGGCTTACTTGTGCTCGCGATCCTCGGTCTGCGCCTGTCCGAGGGCAATATATTGGCGACGGTGGGCGCATGGATTCCGTTGGTTTTCATTGCGCTGCTCACCTTCGCAAGCGATCGCGTCGCAGTGCTGGAGGACTGGTATGGCCAAGCGGAGCCCGGCATCGCAGGCGCGCTTTTGCTGCTGCTCATCGGCTTCCTCGTCGGCTGGCCAGCCTTGGCCTTCGCATTGCTTGGCGTGGTGATGACTGGCAGTATCGGCCTGCGGCTGATCCGGTCGCCAGAGCTCAAGGTTTAGAGGCTATTAAGCCGATGTCATTAAGAGCAGGGCATGACTGCCGAGGATGACCCCCAACAGCTGCGCGCGCTTGGCGCACGGGATGGCGCGCGTGCGCACCTCTCGCGGCGCATTCTGGCGGACGTGCGGCATGATGGCGACCTTGCTCAGCTTGGTGACGGGGGCCTGCGCCGCTGGAGCGATGCGCTGCTTGCCGAAACGCGCTTTCATCTGGCGGGCATGATCAATGCCGTCGAACTGGCGCTCGATCTGCATGTGGATGATGCCGGGATTACCGCACTTCTTGCGCAGCTTGGCGCAGGCTATGCGCGAGGTGCCATTGAGGATGAGCTGGGGCTGATCCCGCCTGCCTTGCTTGCCCATTTGCGCTGCCGGGCTGCCGTCTCACTTATGTTGCGCCAAAATCAGGTGCCGGGTGCGCAAGCGAGCCTTGCCGTGCCGGAAGCGGGCACGGCTTATCTCGATACGCTAGCGGCGCTCAGCATTGCCGAGCATCGCTGGCACGCGCCCATGTTGCTCGATGCACCGATGCGACCGGACCTGCCCGCCGAGCATTTCCACGAACTGGCATGGACCGTCACGGCGCTGCTCATTCGCGGGTGCGAGCGGCTGGGGGTGGAGCGTGGCGATCCGGCCCTGATGCGCGGCTTCGTCAAGGCGACGACATTGCTCATCAGCCAGCATGATGAGGGGCAGGGCGGTTTTGCGCTTGCGCAACGCTGCGTGCGCGCTTTGCGGGTGGAGGCGCGCGCGCGCGTTGCCGCTGCGGCGCTTAGCGAGGCGCGGCTGCTGCTGTTCGCCGCCATCGTCGAGAGCGAGACAGGCCTTGCGATGGATGATGTGCTGGGCGCGCTGATCGGCGAGAGCGATGATGGCCGGCACGCCGTGCTGCGGCTCATGAACATTGACGATGCGACGGCGTTTCAGGCCGCCGAAATGTTTGGGCCATTAATCGGGTTGCTGGAAGGTGGCGATGTAGCGCTGGCGGAGTTTATCGAGGCCTATCGCGACTTTGATCGTGAGCAGGCGGAACATTGGCTCATCGGCATGGCCAGCCCCCGCGCGCTGACGGACAAGCTCGCCATGATGGACCGCCCCTGATGAGCGGGCCGCACAGCGCCGCGCCCATCGAGGCGATGTTGGATGGTGACGGGCGCATCATCCGTGCCGATGCCATGCTTGCGCAATTGCAGGCAGACGCTGGCGGCGAGGCGCATGGCTGCCTCGCACCGCCTGCGCTCGCCGCGCTCGTGCGCCTCGCCGCGCGGCTGCGCATCCCCATTTCGCGTGCGGTGCAGGCCGCGCAAGGTGAGTCTGATGTGCATATGTGGGTGCAAATCCGTCCGCGAGAGGATGGCTTCGCGCTCTCCATCGTGGATTGGCAAGTGCGCGCGCCACGGGCGCTGCCGCCTTCGTTCAGCACCTTGCGCGGAAAGGGGCTTGCGCCGCCTGAGCCGGGCTGGCCCTGGCAAGTCGATGCGCATCTGCGCTTCCGTGGCGCTGAGGCTGGCGAGAGTGCTTTGTCGCTGGACCATGCTCCCCCGGTCGCAGGGGAGCCGTTGACCGCCTATTTCCGCCTCGATGCGGTGATTGCGGACGATGTATCGCCCATGCCGCTGGTTGAGGCGCTGGCGTTGCGTTTGCCATTCCACGGCCAACATGCGCGGCTGCGCAGCGACCCCAGCATTGATTATCGCATTTCCGGTGAGCCGCTGTTCGATACCGACGGCGATTTGATGGGCTATCGCGGGCGCGCTGTTCCTGTTGAGGCTGCTCCTCCCGCTGAAGAGCGCGCACCGCCTGTCGAGCCTGCGCCGTCTGCCGATGTGCATCAAATCTTCAGCCCTGCGCTAGGGCGGCGGCTGGATCAGGCGCTCCGCCAGCCGATCGGGCGGATCATTGCCAATGCGAGCACCATCAATGCGCAGATGGAAGGGCCG
>CAMLFF010000098.1 GCA_946479185.1 uncultured Sphingobium sp. | reverse complement strand
TGGTCGCGGCGGTGGACTGGGGCCTGCCCATGCAGGAGGCGCTCGCCCAACCCAACCTCATCGCACGCGGTGACAGCTTCATGGGCGAGGCGAACAAATTCCCCGAGCCTGTGCTTGCGGGATTGAAGGAGCGCGGCGTGGATATTCGCCCCGGACAGGGAGAAGATAGCGGCGTTCACGCGGTGATTATGCGGGATGGGCGTATTGACGGCGGTTATGACTTAAGGCGCGAGGGTAGGGTGTTGGTTGAGGAGCGATCGCAACCCTCAAATCAAAATTGAAAACACCCCTTGCCGGTCTCCTCATCAGCTAACAATATTGTTCAGCTCTAACGGTCAAATCGGGCGCATGAACCGTACAATAAAAGCAGCAACATTCAAACGCTTCCACCACGAGACCTACGATCGGTTGCTCCAACAACTCCCCAAGCTGCTCAAAACGCTCAAAAGCTTCACATCAATGAGATCACCTGCGAGTGCTGAACAAAAGAGCCAAGGGTTCACCTCAATCCGTACCATAAGAAGCTGGACTGAGCATCAGATGTAGCACCGAAGGTAGATCAGCTTTGCTTCCATTAACTCTTGATGTCACTTCGATTAGCAGCGAGCACAATTAGAAATGCTCGGCAAAAGGCTTTCACGCCACCGATGAGACAAACAATGGAGCGGAATGCTTCATCGCATCCGCCCCATCGCAACAACCAACCAGAAGCTAATATTCAGCGCACGTAGGACTGGCGGAAAAGTTCGACCGCATTTTCCTTTGGCGCCTCGCTAATCGGCTGGCCGACATAATCCCTCTGACCAAATCCGCCATACTTATTGGAAGTTCCGTAATCGTCAAAAAGAACCATAAGATCGCCAATTTGATCTTTCCACGATGTTAAATAAGTCGTGTAGAGTTGGCCCATGCGTGGGTCTCTTTGAATGCGGTCCAACTGAGAGACATCCTCCGGACTTAATATATGCTGTCCTGCTTCATAAGTAATGTATCTGACCCCGTAGCGGGCTGCGACTGCTTTTGTATCCTTTGCTTCTTTGATACGAGTCGGGATGGAGGCAGCAAAAGTCCGGAAAAACTGATCGAGACTTGCAGAGGTCGTGATTACGCCCGGCGCCAGATTCTCATAGAAATATGGCGCTGAGGCTAGCGCATCCACTTTACCTGCTGTCTGCCCAAAACCCAGAACGACTTCCGCGTTCCAAGCGCCCGTCTGGGTCGCCGCAACGCGTACAAGTCGACCCATCTGCCCCGAAAACACAGACGTCCAAACATCCATCACTTCGCCTGTTTTTTGCGCATAGCGCCGTAGCATCCCTTCGTGAGGGTTGGCCGACAAGCCCGCAGCGGCGCCCTCCGCAGCAGCTTGAGATGTTACTGGATAAACATAATTCCAAACCTCGTTTGAGACTTCAACATATACTTTCCTGGATGGATTAAGGCGATCACGGACAGTCTCAGCGAATTTCCGAATATATTCGGCGTCGGCATTCCAAGGAATTGCAAACCACGCATCAGAACCAGTCTCGTTTGCCAAATCAATCATATATTCGAGCGGCATGCCATCGGACCCAGCAAATGATCCTTGCCCAGGCTTCGAACGCGTAGCCCAAGTGACCGGCTTGTTAGCCTCAACGTTTGACCACTTCATGAAGCGAAGTACGCTGTATCGCTTCACATCCGTCAAAAAGGTCGGATTATACAGTGCATTAGGATTTGCATCCGCCTCACGACAATCTACACCGCGTACTGGATCAGTTGGGTTTACGCTTGTCAGGATAATATGTGCATTATCGATAACGTTGGGAGCGTAGGTGAAGGTAAGCGTCTTGCCAGAAATCCTTAGATTTTTTACCGGCTCGCCACTCATTTCTAGGGTCCCGCTTCCCTGCCATCTGCACACGATATCAACAGAGCTACCACGATAAGCAGCAGTGGGCCTCCAAAGCATCCGCATCGCTCTCTCACCTTGCCGGAGATCTACGACATCTAAGTTGCTATTCAGCCGGCCTGCCGGCATATCATTCCAGTTCAGCCTCCAAACATCGCCAGCAGCAAGGTTGGAAAAGCTCCGGTTCGGCGCGTAATATGCTGGCCGCGAGAGGTTCATTCCTAACTTTGTTGCAGGCAGTCCTGCAGAACCACTTGATGAATCCACAGGCTTGGGCGCCGTCGTGGTTGATCCCGGCTTCGTCACAGTCGTCCAGCTTGGCTTTGATCCGGTCAATGTTGCCAATGACAAGACCGACACAACATCACGCCACTTCACCAGCGCGCCTCCCCTCGACGAAACAGATGTGGTCAGCCAGAGAAATGCGGCTGAGAGGCTCGCGGCGGCGGCTACGCTGCTCACCAACACCGTTGAACTGAGCGCAACCGCGCCTACCGTCTTCTTCCGGAATGAAAACCTAGTGCTAGACACCCGCTGCATGTGATTGGCTCCCGCCAGAGCCCGTCGTCAGGCTCGTTGCTTCATTAGCTGAGATATAGGTGATCGAAAAAGCAAGGATTGCCGACTATGGTTAATTTCGTGCGAACCATTTTACTTTTGCAGCGCGCATTTCTCTCTGCCCGGCGCCGCCGAAAACGCCCAAGTCTCGACGCGTTGCGACACGTCGTACCGCTCACATCATGACCCGCGCCAGCCCTGACGACAAACGCGGCGGAACTTAACCCCAAAGCTTTGAATCGGTCCCTACCTGCGGTCAGTGAAGGAAAGCATCCGATTCCTCTGCGTTCTCACCCACCCCGCACCTTCAGCGCCCTGGCCCGTACCCTCGCCACCCCAGCCTCATGCACAGCAGGCACACCACACAGCACGCCCGTCACATAAGGCTCAGCCTTGTTATAGACCACAGGCTCACCCAGCGCATCCGTCACGATTGCGCCTGCCTCCTGCGCGATCAGCCCGGCGGCGGCAATGTCCCACTCACCACCGCGCCGCAGGCCCGCGACCAGATCGGCTTCGTTCGCCGCCACCATCGCCATGCGCAGCGCGATGCCGTTGGGCTTGGGCACCATCTCATAATCCATATCGATGCCGCCCATATGATCGAGCGGCACCCGCGCGCCCGATAGCGTGGCATGGCTCCCCACTTCCAGCCTCACACCGTTGCGCCATGCTCCACCGCCGCGCACGGCCCACCAGCGCTCGGCCCGTGCGGGCGCAATTAGCACGCCGATCCGCGCCGCGCCTGCATTCACCAGCGCGATGGAGACAGCCCAGCCCCGGCGACCGCGCACAAAATCGCGCGTGCCATCAATCGGATCGACAATCCACGCCAGCCGCCTGTCGCTGCGTCCCGCTGTCTCGGCGCTTTCTTCCGAGAGCCAGCCCGCCTCGGGCAACAGTGCCCCCAGCCGCTCGCGCAACAGCGCGTCCACGGCAAGGTCCGCCTCGCTCACCGGCTCGCCCGGGCGCTTTTCCCAATGTCCCGCCATCGCCTGATCCGGCGTCCAATAGCGCATGGCGAGGGCACCGGCTGCGTCGGCAATCTCGAGCAGCGGCGCTAAAATGTCATGATCGGAGCGGTCACTCCCCGGCAATGGTCATCCCGTCTATGCGCAGGGTGGGCACATTGATGGCATAGCGGAATTCCAGATCATCCGCCGCCACCAGCCGCGCGAACATCTCCTTGAGATTGCCCGCAATCGTGATCTCGGAGACGGCATGACTCACAGAGCCATTCTCGATCAAAAAGCCCGAGACGCCCCGGCTATAATCGCCGGTAATCCCATTCACGCCCTGGCCTGCCAGCTCGGTCACATAGAGGCCGCGCGTCACATCCGCCATCAGCTCGCGCGCGGAGGCAGTGCCGCCTTCCAGATGCACATTGGATGCGCCAACGCCCGGTGCGCCGCCGCCACGGGTTGCGTGGCCGGTTGGCTCCAAGCCAAGCTGACGCGCAGAGGCGCTGTCCATCATCCAGTCGGTGAGCACACCCTTCCTGATCAGCCGCTTCGTCGATGTCGGCAGCCCCTCGCCATCGAAGGGGCGTGAGCGCAAACCTCGCACGCGCAGCGGATCGTCCACCACATCCAGACCCTCGGGCAGCACCAGTTCACCACGAAACTCGCGCAAAAAGCTCGCCTTGCGCGCCACCGATGGACCGGAGATCGCGCCCAGCAAATGGCCGATCAGACTGTTGCCGATGCGCGGATCGAAAATCACCGGCATCGTGCCGCTCGCGATTCGGCGCGGCTCAAGGCGGGAGACGGCGCGCGTGCCAGCCCGCTGCCCAACAGAATCCGCCGCTTCAAGGTCACGCCTGTGCCGCGCGCTGTGGCTGGCATAATCGCGCTGCATCGTCGCACCTTCGCCCGCGAGCACGCTGGCCCAGAGCGAATGGCTGGTGCCCGCATAAGCGCCCGCAAAGCCGTGGCTGGTCGCCAGCGCCGTCTGCGCGCGCCCAAAACCGGCGCCGCCGCCCTCGCTATTGGTTACACCGGCGACACTGCGCGCAGCTTCCTCGACCCGCAGCGCCTGCTCGCGCAGCTCCGCCGGGCTTGGCTCTTCATCATCCTCAATGTCGAGCGCAGGCAGCTTGCGGTGCATCAGCCGCTCTTCCGGCGCCAGGCCCGCATAAGCATCCTCAGGCGCTTCCCCCGCCATCGCAATTGCCCGCTCCACCAGCGTCTGCAAGGTGCGCGTCGCGAGGTCGGAGGAGGAGACAGTCGCCGAGCGCTTCCCCACAAATACGCGCAGGCCGATATGCTCGGATTCGGAGCTTTCCACATCCTCCAGCTCGCCCAGCCTAACCGTCACGCCAGACGAGGCATCGCAGCCATAGACCACATCCGCCGCGTCCGCCCCGGCCTTGCGCGCGGCAGTCACCAGCGATTGGGCGCGGTCTAAAGCTTCATTGAGGCTGAGCATGGAGGCGGATATCCGGGCAATGATGAGGGAGGCTGCGCTTTAGCCATGCGGGCGAGGTGACGCAATGCGCGGCGGGGTGGAGCGTTGCGCGCCCCACCAGCGCGCACAACCATCAATGCGGCACGACGCCCATCTCCACGCCGGTTTTGTCGTGCAGGGCAAAGCGGTCGACAATATCCGCGCTCGCCCGATTATAGCCGATCACCTCAACATCGCGCCCCTCGCGCCGCAGCCGGGCAACCACCTTGTCGAGCGCACCAACGCCAGAAATGTCCCAGAAATGCGCTGCCGTCACGTCGATGGTGACATGGCGGGCACTGTCCTCAATCTGGAAAGCGCGGGTGAAGCGATCCACCGATGCGAAGAAGATCTGCCCCGTCACGCGATAGGTGGCCGTCACACCATCGGCAGCTACGTCCCGCTCTACTGCAAACATGCGCTGCACCTTGCCCGCAAAGAAGATGCCAGAAAGCAGCACCCCAGCGAGCACGCCAAGCGAAAGGTCACGCGTCGCCACCACCACGATCACCGTAGTCAGCATCACGATGGACGAGGTGGGCGGATGGCGGCGCAGATTGGCGATCGAGTTCCAGCTGAACGTACCGATGGAGACCATGATCATCACGGCGACCAACGCAGGCATGGGCACTTGCCCCACAAATGGCCCCAGCACCGCGAGCAGAAACAGCAGGAACGCGCCTGCCGTAAAGGTGGAAAGACGCCCCCGCCCGCCCGAGGTCACATTGATGACCGACTGGCCAATCATCGCGCAGCCGCCCATGCCGCCAAAAAAGGCAGCGACAATGTTCGAGCCGCCCTGGCCCGCACATTCCTGCCGCTTGCCACTGTCTGTATCGGTCATGTCATCCACGATCTGCGCGGTGAGCAGGCTCTCAAGCAGGCCAACAGCGCCCATGGTGAGCGAATAGGGCAGGATGATGCGCAGCGTGTCCCATGTCAGCGGCACATTGGGCAGCGCGAAGGCGGGCAGACCTTCCGGCAGCTTGCCCATATCGCCAACCGTATGCACCGGCAGCCCCATGCCAATGCTGATGGCGGAGAGGATGAGGATCGCGACGAGCGGCGACGGCACGGCCTTGGTCACCCGCGGCAGCAGATAGATGATCGCAAGCCCACCCGCGACCATCGCATAAGTCTCCCAACCCACATTGGTGAGCTGCGGCAATTGCGCCATGAAGATGAGGATGGCGAGCGCGTTCACAAAGCCGGTGATCACCGAGCGCGAGACGAACTGCATCACCAGATCGAGGCGCAACAACCCGGCGATTATCTGGATAATGCCCATGAGGATGGTCGCGGCAAACAGATACTCCACACCATGATCCCGCACCAGCGGGGTCACCAGCACGGCAACGGCAGCGGTGGCAGCAGAGATCATCCCCGGCCGCCCGCCGATGAACGCGATCACCATCGCAATCGTGACCGAGGCATAAAGCCCCACGCGCGGATCGACCCCGGCAATGATGGAAAAGCCAATCGCCTCCGGGATGAGCGCAAGCGCAACGACAATGCCAGCAAGAATATCCCGCCAGGCCGCAGAGCCATCAGTGAACCACTGCTGGCGATAGGTAGAGAATGAAGTGAACATTGGGGTTCCACAACAAGTCACATGGCGCCACGGGCGCGGATTTTTCAGATCATATGTGATGTTGTCCGGCGGATCGGCGGCCGGAAGAGCCACCCGGAATTCCACCGGGTCCATGCGAATGGCGGGGCTTTAGGCGGAATTGGGGAGGGTGTGCAAGGGGGGGCGTTTAGCGGTCGTCGCGAGCAAAGGGCCAATCCAATACAGCACAAGCCTCATTTCTTGTTAACTGCAGTTGCTTCCTATAGACTTTGCTCATGAATATCTTTGCCCATAGAAAAAGACAACAATGCTAACCAATGAGCAAGTTCACCTTCTCGATACCGCCACTCACCTCAACATAGGCTGTGGTCACGATTACCGAGAGGGTTATGTCAACATCGACATGGATCCCAACTGCAGCCCTGACATTCTTGTGCAGAACAACGATTTCTCACTTATTCCAAAAAATCACTTCGAATATGCCGTGGTCGCTAACATCATCGAGCACATACCTCGCCAGTTTATGATGGGAGCTCTGCTTGACTGGGTATCGCTCATAAAAATCGGCGGCAAGATGTGGATTGAAACAAGCAATCCCGTTCGAATCGCCCAGCAAATGGAAGAGAAGAATGACTTCGAGCGCCATTACAACTGGCTAAGAATGATGTTCGGAAATCAGGATCACGAAGGAGATTATCATTTCAATGGGTTCACCGAGATCACATTGAGCGTTATTCTGAAAGCCTCCGGCCTGTTGGCTGGGGATTTCACCTATATTGATGGCTGGGTCATTTGCACAGAAGCTACAAAAGAAAAGGATTGGGCCGATGTGACCAAGTTTGAAGGTCTTGCGGACGAAGCCTTCATCAGTGCAGCATATTTGGATATATTGGGCCGAGACGTCGACCCAAATGGATTAGCCTATAATCGAGAGAGGCTTACATCGGGCATATCCAGACTAGAGGTGGTCAAGCACCTTTATTCAGCCGAAGAGAGAATTTGGAATTCTGCAAAAATGATGGCCGTTTAGTCAACCATCCTCTGAACATTCTCCTACTGGATATTTTACGCAGGCAACTATTCACCGACATCACCCACCCAATCCCGTAACATATGATGCGCCACCGCAATCCTGGACGGCGCAATGAACAGCGCACCTTCCTCCTCCGCCAACGCCGCGCGCACCTGCTCCTTGCTCACCCACATCGCCTCGGCAATTTCCTCCTCGTCGAGCGTCAGTTCATCGCCCAGCGCCTGCGCCATGCAGGCGATCATGAGCTGAGAGGGGAACGGCCAGGGCTGGCTGAACAGATAATCCACGCGCCCGGTGCGGATGCCGCATTCTTCCCACAGCTCGCGGCGCACCGCTTCCTCGAAGGTTTCGCCAGGCTCCACGAAACCCGCCAGCGCCGAGAAGCGCCCGGCGGGGAAGCGCGCGTTACGACCGATCAGCACCTTGCCCTCATATTCCGCCAGCATGATGACGACCGGATCGGTACGCGGGAAATGCTCGGCGCTGCATGTGCTGCACTGGCGCGCCCAACCGGCCTTGATCGGGTGGGTCGCGCCGCCGCAGCGAGCGCAAAATTGATGGCGCGAATGCCAATCCACCAGACTTCGCGCCGCGCCATAAAGCGCCGCCTCCGGCATGGAGAGCAAGGGGATGACTTGCCAGACTTTGGGCGGCGATGTCGGCGGTTCGGCTGGCTTGCTCATCAGCAGCGAGACGAACACCGGCGTGCCATCCTCGCGCAAACCCATCAGCGCATGATCGGCAAGCTCAGCTTCGGGCGGAACCGAGATTGCGCTCAGCAGGCCGTCATCGGTCGGCAGCGGGTCCAGCCCATCGAGCAGGATGATCTGAGCACGCGGATCGGCCCAGGCCGCCGCCAGCCGCTCGGGATGCACCCGCAATTGATCCGCCCGGTCGAGCGTGCCACCGGAGAAGGTGATTGCATGATCCATCTTGCCGCCAGCCTCACTCGTCATTCTGCATCCTCATCCCTGGCTGCCATTGCCGCCCGCGCAAACACCGTCGGCAAGCCTGCCTGCTCGATCTGGTCCACCGCCCACCATTGCCCCGCCCCAAATGCGCTGACAAGCTGCGCATCATCGGGCCGTTCATCGAGTGAAAGCCGCGCTACGGAGAGGTTCAGCGCGAAATGGGTGAACACATGCCGCACCGGCTCGGGCAGCACCCGCCACTCGCCCGCAACTGGGGGCACATGCACGGCATCACCTTCCGCCCAGTCGCTCGTCGGCAGCGCCGCCATGCCCCCCAAGAGGCCTTTGTCGGCCCGCCGCACCAGCCACACCGCGCCATCTGCCTCCAGCCAATAGGCCGTGCCGCTGCGGGTGGGGCGATCCTTTTTGGGCGCCTTGATCGGGTAGCGCTCCTGCGTGCCGCTCGCGCGCGCGGCGCACATGGCGCTGAGCGGGCAAGTGAGGCAGGCGGGGCGCTTGGGCGTGCAGATCGTCGCGCCCAGGTCCATCATCGCCTGCGCGAAGTCGCCTGCATCCTGCTGCGGCGTGATGCTGTCCGCCAGCGCGCGCAGGATCGGCTTGGCGGCAGGCAACGCCGTCTCGACCGCGAACAGCCGACTCACCACCCGCTCGACATTGCCATCCACCACGACGGCGCGCTGCCCAAAGGCAATCGCCGCCACCGCCGCCGCCGTATAAGCGCCCACGCCCGGCAAGGCGCGCAGGCCCGCCTCATCCTCCGGGAAGCGCCCGTTGCGCTCCAGCGTCACATGCCGCGCGCAGGCGAGCAGATTGCGGGCGCGGGCATAATAGCCAAGCCCCGCCCAGGCCGCCATCAGCTCGGCATCCGCCGCGCCCGCCAGCGCCTCAACGCTTGGCCAGCGCTCCGTAAAGCGCTGATAATAGGGAATGACCGCCGCCACAGTCGTCTGCTGCAACATAATCTCGGAAAGCCACACCCGATAGGGCGAAGGCGCCGCGGTGCCGGGCGGACTGCGCCAGGGCAGCGCCCTTGCATGCACCCGATAATGAGCGAGCAGAGCGGGTGCGATATCCGCATCCTGTGTGATTAATCCATCGACGGCCATAGCCTGCCTATGGCATGGACGCGGCGATGACAGAAGCCGTGCCAAGCAAGCCCAATACACCGCGTGCTAAAAGCAGTGCGCCCCGAGCAAAGACGGGTGCAACGAAAGGCATCCCCGCCCCGCAGGAGCGCCCGCGCGGCGGCTCGGCCCGTGCGATCGCCGATCTCATGCCCGATGTCGGCAGAGCAGCCTTCCGCAAATTCGGCTTCATCCAGTCCAGCATCGTCACGCGCTGGGCGGAGATTGTCGGCAAAAAAT
>CAMLFF010000097.1 GCA_946479185.1 uncultured Sphingobium sp. | reverse complement strand
GGTGAGATGCCCCGCCTGCCCCCAGGCGACCTGCATCAGCCGGTCCGTCTCGCAATAGCGGCTGCCAAGCAGATAGACGAGCACATCGTCCGGCAATTCCTCCACCGGCATTTGCGGCCCATCCGGCGCGCGCGTATCGACCAGCCCGCTATCCTCGATCACGAAGCTGTTGGAGAGCGTCACGCCGCCCACCGGCACCGTGAAGCGCGTGCAGATATTGCCGAAAATATCGACATAATCATACATCGCCATGTCCGGCCGCGCCTGCACGCGGCTCGTCGTCCTCAAATCCTTGTTGCGCGATGGATGGACATTGAGCAACGCCAGCATGGGCGTCGGCTGGTCCGTTTCAAAGCGGATCTCATATCCAGCACGGATCAGCATGCGATATCCTTTCGTTTTGAGGCCAAACGGCCGTCTTGAACTGTGGTTCCGCTCTGCTCGCCGCTGTTCAAGGGCGGCGCTGCATCGGCGCAAATTTCGATTTTGATGTCCATGCCCTGATAGCTGCCGGGGAAGCCCGACCAGCTGCCAGAGAGCGGAATCGCCTGATAGGGATCACGCGCCACAGCCACGCGCACAAGGCCGCGATTGCCGATAATGCCATTGGTAGGGTCGAACTCCACCCAGCCGGAGCCCGGCAGAAACACGCGCACCCAGGCATGGGTATTGCCGCCACCGATGCGCCCCTCCTGCGGGGTGGGATTATAGACATAGCCCGAGACGAACCGCGCTGCGAAGCCGAGCGCGCGCACCGCCTCGATCATCAGCACCGCGAAATCCCGGCACGTGCCCTGCCGCAGCTTGAGCGTTTCGATGGGCGTTTGCGTGCCCTTGGCGTGGCGCGCCACATAGGTGAAGTCGCGCCGAATGCTGCTCGCCATGTCGCTCAGCATCGCGACCGTATCCGTCGCCCCGCCCTGCTGGACGAACCGCCGCGCCCATTCATCGACCATACGCGTCGGATCGAGATGCTGCCGTTCGATCGACCGGATCAGGTCCGGCATGTCCTCGGACGAGTAAGTGAAGGGATAATAGCGCGCATAATCTTCCATCTCGATTTCATTACGGTGCAAAGGCGTATGATCGAGATGGACGACGCTCAGGATGGAAAGCTCCTTCGCGCGCTTTTCAAACTGCGCGATGGCGAGCGAATTGCCAAATACATCATGCACATAGCGCAAGGAGCTTGGCTCAGGCGTGATCTCCAGCGTCGCATCGACCAGTCGCTGATCAAAGCTCTCGCGCGGACGCATCATGATTCTATGTTCGCCGAACGCGGCCGGTTGGCTATAGCGATAGCGGGTCAGATGGCTGATCGACAGCATAGCCACGGAGAAAGCCTCGCATCATGGAGATTGAGCGCAATGGTGATTGAGCGCGGAAATTTGCTTGGCCCGGATGATCCCGCGCCAGTTCTGCTGCTCAACGCGCAAGGGCGCTCCCCGTTCCTGCTAACCGGCGATCATGCCGGGCGGGCCATTCCGCAGGCGCTCGGTACGATGGGCTTGGGGGCTAACGATCTGGCGCGACACATTGCCTGGGATATTGGCGTGCGCGCTCTGGGCGAGCAGCTTTCAGCGGCGCTGGACGCGACCTTTATCCACCAGCATTATTCGCGACTGGTGATCGATTGCAACCGCGAGCCCTCGACATCCGAGGCGATGCCATCACGGGTGGATGGCTCGCACATCGCCGCCAACCAAGACTTGAGCCAAGCGCAGAAACGCGCGCGCATCGATGAGATCCACCGCGTCTATCACGCCGCAATCGAGCATGAGATCGCGCGTCGGCACGCGCTGTCCACGCCCACCATCCTCATCGCCTTGCACAGCTTCACGCCAAAGCTTGGGGACGACGTTCGACCCTGGGACATCGGCGTCATGCATGATGGCGCAAATGATGGCTTCGCCCGCGCCCTGCTGCGCGTCCTGCAGGCTGACGGGTCGTTTATCGTTGGGGATAATGAGCCCTATCATATGGATGCGACCGACTACAGCATCCCCCACCACGCCTTTCCCGCCCGCCTGCCCTATGCCGAGATCGAGGTGCGACAGGATTTGATCGCTGACGAAGCTGGCCAATCCCGCTGGGCAACCATCCTTGCCAATGCTCTTTCACGCGCGGCCACAGCGCATAGCGACTGATTTAAGTTAGCATACCGGGCTGCAGGGAACCTTCCTGATCATTGAGGCGTAATTGCCCTGAAGCGGCGAGTGTTCATCATAGGTTAGGGTTAAACGCTCGCCGTCGATGACCGCTCTTCCGCAATCAGCTTAAATGACCGGGAGACATCTGGATGGCTAAGAACAGCAAGGGCAATATATCGCCCAGCGTCGATAATAGCTCTGCATCACCTAGCCTTGATAATAGCCTTGCCGATCATGCGCCCGGAAGCGGCCAGACCAAGGTCGAGACCACCATCGGCGCCGGTGGCGAAACGCACCAGAACATTTCCGAAAGCGGCGACCATAGCGACGGCGTCGCGCACCTCACCGACAATTTCGGTCATCGCATTGCGGATAATCAGAACAGCCTGAAGGCCGGCGAGCGCGGTCCGGCGCTGCTCGAAGATTTCATCCTGCGCGAGAAGATCTTCCACTTCGATCATGAGCGTATTCCTGAGCGCATCGTCCACGCTCGTGGATCGGGCGCGCATGGCGTATTCGAATGCACTAAGGCGATTCCTGAGCTCACCAAAGCCTCGATCTTCCAGGAAGTCGGCGCAAGCTGCCCGGTGTTCGTGCGCTTCTCCACTGTCGCCGGTGGCGCAGGTTCTATCGACACGCCGCGCGATGTGCGAGGCTTTGCGGTGAAGCTCTACACCGATAGCGGCAATTGGGATCTGGTCGGCAACAACATCCCGGTCTTCTTCATTCAGGATGCGATCAAATTCCCCGATCTTGTTCATAGCGTGAAGATGGAGGCCGATCGCGGCTATCCGCAGGCGGCCTCAGCCCATGACACCTTCTGGGATTTCATCGGCTTGATGCCGGAATCCATGCACATGATCATGTGGGCCATGTCGGATCGCGCTATCCCGCGCTCATTCCGCATGATCGAAGGCTTTGGCGTCCACAGCTTCCGCTTCGTGAACGCCGCGGGCGAAGGCAAGTTCGTCAAATTCCACTGGAAGCCCGTGCTTGGCCTGGAATCCCTCACATGGGATGAAGCCGTCAAGATCGCTGGTGCCGACCCGGATTTCCACCGTCGCGATCTGTTCGAAGCCATTGCCAACGGCGACTTCCCGCAATGGGATCTCGGCGTGCAGATATTTGATGAGGAATGGGCAGCGCAGCAACCCTATGATGTGCTCGATGCGACCAAGCTGATCCCCGAGGAAGTCATTCCCGTGCAGCTGGTTGGCCGCATGACGCTCAATCGTAACGTGGATAATTTCTTCGCCGAAACCGAGCAGGTTGCCTTCCTGCCGACCAACATCATTCCCGGCATTGATTTCACCAATGATCCGCTGCTGCAGGGCCGTCTCTTCTCTTATCTGGACACGCAAAAGTCGCGCCTCGGCACGACCAATTTCCACCAGATCCCCATCAATGCGCCCAAATGCCCGTTCCACAACTTCCAGCGGGACGGCATGATGCAGACGATGGTGCCCACCGGCCGCGCCAATTATGAGCCGAACAGCCTCGCAGATGCTGGCGAAGATGGCGGCCCGCGCGCCTGCCCGGAAACTGGCTTCACCTCATTCGCTGAGAATGCCGAGCGCAACGATCCCTCGGAGAAGCTTCGCGTTCGCGCCGAGCTATTCGCGGATCATTACAGCCAGGCACGCCTCTTCTTTCGCTCGCAAACGGCGAACGAGCAGGCGCATATTGCCTCGGCCATCGTGTTCGAGCTTTCCAAGGTGCAGCTTGAGCATATCCGCGAGCGGGTCATCTCTCGCCTGCGCAATATCGATGAAGATCTGGCCAGCCGCGTGGCCGATGGTCTGGCAATGCCTCTGCCCGAGAAAGCCAAGGCCGCCAAAGAACCGATCGACATGGACGTGTCCGACGCGCTGTCTATCCAGAAGCAGGCCAAGGATACGCTCAAGGGCCGCAAGGTCGGCATCCTGTTCGGCGAAGGGTCGGACAAGGCCATGATCGATACGCTGGTCGCGGATATCCAGGGCGCGGGCGGCACCGCCTTCCTCGTGGCGCCCAAGGTGGGCGGCATCAAGGTGAAGGGCGGCACATTGAAGGCTGATGGCCAGCTTGCCGGTTCGCCATCCGTGCTGTTCGATGCAGTGGCCTCCATCCTGATGCCCGATCAGGCGCAGAAGCTGACCAAGGATGGCGCGGCTATCCAGTGGTTCATGGATGCCTTTGCGCATTGCAAGACCATCGCCCACTGCAAGGGCACGCAGATCCTGCTCGATAAGGCCAATGTCGAGCCGGACGATGGCGTGGTGCCGATCGAATCCTTCATGGAAACCGGTGTGATGCGCCATTGGGCGCGCGAGCCCAAGGTGCGCGATCTCGCATAAGGAGCAAATGATGGCAAAGCTGGACATAGCGACAATCGAAAAGCCCTCCGCCGAACGCGCCAAGGCGGAGGCCATCGCTTCCGCCAAGGCGCTGGCGCCAGACCTCAACGCGCGGATTGGCAGCACCCCGGCCACCAAGTTCCGGGGCAATCCCGATGTGTTCGGGCGGCTGGTGCAGGATCATGACCGGCACCGCGCGCTCTTCGCCATGATCGAGGAGACCAAGGGCAAGTCGGCGGACAGGGAGACGCTGTTCCTTGAGCTGACGAGGGAGCTCAAATCCCATGCCGCTGCCGAGGAACAGGCGCTCTGGTCGACCGTGATGCGCAATCCCGAAACGACGGATACCGCCCGCCATGCTGTCTCCGAGCATAAGGAGATTGACGACATGCTCGCCGATCTCGCCGCGCGGGACATGGCCTCCTCGGCCTGGATGAAGCGCTTTGCCGATTTGAAGGAGGAATATCTCCATCATATCCGCGAGGAAGAACAGGAGCAGTTCGAGGCCGCCGAGGAAATCCTCACGCCAGCCGATCTCAAGCATATGCGCAGCGTGTTCAGCACACGCAAGCAGGCGGAAAAAGCCGACGTGGAAATCGAGAAAAAGATCAAGCTCAAGGACTGATCAGGAAAGACCGCTCATGTTCACGCAGCTCAATCCACCCATTCCGCTCAAGGTCATCGGCAAGGGCGATGGCTATGCCATTGGCGTGATCGATTATGGTCAGGAGCATAATCTTATCTGGGTGACGGCGCTGAGCGAAAGCGGCGAAATCTGGTGCGCCCCCAACCCGATGGTGCGAATGGGCAAGAACTGGACGATGGGCCGGGACGCTCCCACTTTCCCCAGCGAAGTGCAGCAAAGCGCTGCGGCTGCCTAATGCGTTTGACTTAGGCAGCCACAAATCTAGAGTGATCCGCACGGCGTGTGCTGCGTGCGCCCGGAAGTTCGGCTTCCGAATACGGAGAACCGGTCCAACCGTATTCTTCAGGAGCCTTCATGTCTTCGCATGACGCAACGCATAGTCATCCCAATCGCCCCTTCTCGATGCTCCGCGCATTTCTTGACAGTTCTGCCTCTGGCGGGCTGATCCTGATGGGCGCCGCCGCGCTCGCGCTTGTGGTCGCCAACTCCATCCTCGCGCCCACCTATTTCAGCGTGCTGAGCAGCTATCTCGGCCCGCTCAGCGTCATCCACTGGATCAATGATGCGCTGATGGCCGGCTTCTTCCTGCTGGTCGGGCTGGAGATCAAGCGCGAGATGCTGGACGGGCAGCTCGCCACCTGGAACCGCCGCATCCTCCCCGGCGTCGCCGCGCTTGGCGGCATGACCATGCCCGCGCTCGTGTTCCTACTCTTCAACTACAGCGACCCCGTAACCGTGCGCGGCTGGGCAATCCCGGCGGCGACGGACATCGCCTTCGCGCTCGGCGTGCTGTCACTGCTCGGCAACCGCGTGCCGACCTCGCTCAAAATCTTCCTCACCGCACTGGCGATCATCGATGATCTGGGCGCCGTCGTCATCATCGCGCTCTTCTACACGGGCAGTCTCTCACTCTTCTATCTTGGCCTGTCCGCCGTTGCGCTCGCCATCCTCATCATCATGAACCGCATGGGCGTGCTGCGCCTCATCCCCTATATGATCGTCGGCGCGATCCTCTGGTATCTGGTGCTGCGCTCTGGCGTGCACGCGACCATCGCGGGCGTGCTGCTCGCGCTCACCATCCCCCTGCGCTTCAAGCCCGGCGGGCTGGATGATGAGGTCGCCTCGCCGCTTCACCGGCTGGAACACAGGATGCACGGCTGGGTGACCTTCCTCATCATCCCCATCTTCGGCTTTGCCAATGCGGGCGTCTCCTTCACCGGCCTCACCGCTGAGGTGCTGACCGATCATCTCACGCTCGGCGTGGCGCTGGGTCTGCTGGTCGGCAAGCTGATCGGCGTGTTCGGCAGTGCCTATCTCGTCATCCGCCTCGGCTTTGCGGACATGCCGATGGGCGCCAGCGTGCGGCAATTGCTCGGCATCTCGCTCCTATGCGGCATCGGCTTCACCATGAGCCTGTTCATCGGCCTGCTCGCCTTTGCCAACAGCCCGCTCATTCAGGAAGAGGTGAAGATCGGCATATTGGCAGGCTCGCTCATCGCCGGTCTGCTCGGCTGGCTGGTGTTGCGCTTCGCACCACCAACCGATCGCTTCGGGACTGAGATCAGGCCCGCCTCAGTCGATTGAGCGGGCAAGGTTCCGGTTGATGCCCAAAGCCGCAAGCGTGCCGATCGCGCCCGAAAGCAGATAGGCGCCTGCCGCCAGCAAGCCCCATTCGCTCGAAAGCCACAGCGCCGCCATCGGCGCGAACCCCGCGCCGAACAGCCATGCAAGATCGGACGTCAGCGCTGAGCCGGTATAGCGCTTGCCCGCCGCAAAACCAGATGACAGCGCGCCGGACGACTGCCCAAATGCCAGCCCCAGCAGGATGAAGCCCACGAACATGAAGGCGGATTCGCCAAGCTCGCCTGCCTCCAGCAATTGCGGCGCAAAGCCGCTGAATGCCGCGATGGCCGCCGCCGTAAAGCCAAGCACGGTCCGCCGCCCGACCCTGTCCGCCAGATAGCCCGATGCCACGATAGCCCCCACGCCGAACGCCGCCGCAATCGCCTCGATCCCCAAAAAGCGCACTGGGCTTTCCTCCGTGAAGAGGAACACCCAGGAGAGCGGAAACACCGTGACCATGTGGAACATCGCAAAGCTCGCGAGCGGCGCAAAGGCACCGGCAAGGATGATCCGCCACTCGGTCCGCACCGTATCGAGGATGCGCGCAGGGCGCAGATCCTGCTCGTCCAGCAACTCGGTATATTGCGGCGTCACCACGATGCGCAGCCGCGAAAACAGCGCCACCACATTGATCGCGAAGGCGACAAAGAAGGGATAGCGCCAGCCCCAGCTGAGAAAATCCTCGGCAGGCAGTGCGGAAATGAGGAACATGAAGAGCAGGCTCGCCACAATCAGCCCCAACGGCGCGCCCAATTGCGGAATCATGGCATACCAGCCACGCTTGCCCTCCGGCGCGTTGAGCGCGAGCAGTGAGGCCAGCCCATCCCATGAGCCACCCAGCGCCACGCCCTGCCCCATGCGCAGCAGCGCCAGCAGCAGCACGGCGTTCATGCCCAGCGTTTCATAACCCGGCAGGAAGGCGATGGACGCCGTCGAGCCACCCAGCAGAAACAGCGCGATGGTCAGCTTGGCTCCGCGCCCATAAGCGCGATTGATCGCCGTGAAAATCATCGTCCCCACGGGCCGCGCCATGAAGGCGAGCGCGAAGATGGCGAAAGACCAGAGCGTGCCGCTCAGCGGATCGGTAAAAGGGAAGAACAGGCTGGGAAACACCAGCACCGATGCGATGGCATAAACGAAAAAGTCGAAAAACTCAGATGTGCGCCCGATGATGACGCCAATCGCAATCTCGGACGGCGCAATCTTGTGCCCGTCATCGTGCAGATTGAGGGCATCCTGCTCGAGCTTGGTGATCGGGGCAGTCTCTGAGGTCATCGGATCAAAAGGCCTATATTCTCTGGCAACATAGCTGGTCGCACCGCGTGCATCAATCAACTGGCATCAATCAATTGGCATCAATCAATGCTTGGCGCGCGCCGGGCTGCAGCGTAATCTCTCCCTGAGCCATAGAGCGCGCATATGGGATTGGACAAAATGTCCTATGTGCGCCGCAACATGAGAGGCTTAGGCGAACCATTATGTTTGCGCATTTTCCTCGATTCTGTGCCGGGTTTCGGCTCGCTCCCTTAATTGCTGCTGTGCCGTTGTTGGGCGGCTGCGATCTGGTGGTATTGAACCCCGCCGGAGACATTGCCCAGCAACAGGGCAACCTCATCATCGTCTCCACTTTGCTGATGCTCGTCATCATCCTGCCGGTGATGGCACTGACGATCCTGTTCGCCTGGCGCTATCGTGCAGCCAATAAAGCCGCGACCTACAAGCCGGATTGGGACCATTCAACGCAACTCGAGCTGGTGATCTGGGCGGCCCCGCTGCTGATCATCATCTGCCTCGGCGCGATCACATGGGTCGGCACGCATCTGCTCGATCCCTATCGCCCACTCGCGCGCACGGCCCCCGGCAAAGTGATTGCCGCCGGTGTAAAGCCGCTCGAAGTCAACGTCGTCGCGCTCGATTGGAAATGGCTGTTCATCTATCCCGAGCTTGGCATCGCCACGGTCAACGAGCTTGCCGTGCCAGTGGATCGCCCCGTACGCTTCCGCATCTCATCCTCCTCGGTGATGAACAGCTTCTATATCCCTGCGCTGGCTGGCCAAATCTATGCGATGCCCGGCATGGAAACCAAGCTGCACGGCGTGTTCAACAAGCCGGGTGAGTATATCGGCTTCTCCGCCAATTATTCCGGCGCTGGCTTCTCCAACATGCGCTTTGCCGTGAAGAGCCTGCCCGCAGCGCAATTCGCCACATGGACCAGCGAAGCCAAGAAGGGCGGCGTGGCGCTCGACCGCACAACCTATCTCGCGCTGGAGCGCCCCAGCGAGCGCGAGCCTGTGCGCCACTTCGCCTCGGTCGATCCCAACCTGTTCGATGCCGTGGTGAACATGTGCGTGGAGCCGGGCAAGATGTGCATGCACGACATGATGTCCATTGATGCCAAGGGCGGCCTTGGCCTTGCCGGCACCTATAATGTGCGCCAGCTCAGCTACGACAAGTTCGCCGCACGCGGCAGCGAGCCAGCGATGCTCGGCGGCTCATTTCTGGGCCAGCGCTATGTCGGCGCGATCTGCACGACGCCGATGGCGCCTGTGAAATCAGCCGACGCCCTGCCCGCCGATCTTGCGCCACTGCTCGGCGCCGGCCTCTCCCGCCCGCGCACGCCGTTCACGGTCGAGCGCACCGCACTGAACGAAACGCCCGCGCCCGTGCGCCCGCTATCCTGATCCGCACCGAGAGCCTCATGACACCCACGTCTGCCACGGAAACAAGCGCCCTGCTGGGCCGCCTCTCGCTCGATGCGATCCCGCTGCATGAACCAATCCTCATCGCGACGTTCGCGGTGGTCGCCATCGGCGGCGTTGCGGCGCTGGCGCTGCTCACCAAATTCAAGCTCTGGGGCTATCTTTGGACGGAGTGGTTCACCACCGTCGATCATAAGCGCATCGGCATCATGTACATGATCCTGGGCCTTGTTATGTTCGTGCGCGGCTTTGCCGATGCGATCATGATGCGCATCCAGCAGGCAATGGCGTTCGGCGGGTCGGAGGGCTACCTCAACGCCCATCATTACGACCAGATTTTCACCGCGCATGGCGTGATCATGATCTTCTTCGTCGCGATGCCGCTCATCACCGGCCT
>CAMLFF010000096.1 GCA_946479185.1 uncultured Sphingobium sp. | reverse complement strand
ACACTCTTTCCCTACACGACGCTCTTCCGATCTCTGTTCGATAGTTCGAGGGTGCGCGTTGCGAGGACCCGCAGGTCGACAGCGCGATCCATCCCCAAAGGCCTGCGATAGCCTGCTTCGAAATCAAGACCACGAAGCTCCTGCTGGTTTAGGTTGAGAAACAGCACGGACACGCTCTGGAGAAAGCCATTACCGTTGCGCGTGACGAGCGAGCAAAGGTCGGCGGCATTGGTCGAGTTGCAGTTGTCGACAATCGTCTGCGCGCCCAGATTAGCAATCGCATCGTCGATCTTGATCTTGTAGTAATCGACCGAGAAACGCAGGCCGTTCAACACGCCCTGTGGCTGGAGCGTCGCGCCAACCGTAAAGGTGTTAGCGGTCTCTGGCTTAAGATTGATGTTGCCGCCAGTAAACAGTTGCACGAACGGCTGAGAGCCGGTTTTCGTATCATAGATAGCCGCGAGGCCGCCCACTGGTGTCGTGAACAGCTCCGACGTGTTCGGGGCCCGCACGTCGCGAGACCGTGTGGCGCGCAACAGCAGCCAATCGAATGGCTGATAAGTCAGGCCGACTTTCCAAGTCGTTGCGTCAAACTTGCCTTTCGTCGAGCCGCTTGTGTTTGTGTAGCGGGCCTGACGCACAGCACCATTGAGCTCCAGGCTCGATCCAAGCGCACTGTCCTTGAGCAACGGCACGCCGACTTCGGCATACCCTTCGACCACGCTCACATCACCCTCGGACGGGGTTTGATTGAACACATAGAAGCCGTTTGCAGCAGAGATTGGGTCGACCGCAATTTCAAGGCTATTCCGGCGACCTTCTACGCCGACCGCCAAGGCCACGGGCCCTGCCCAGGTGTCGAAAGGCTTGCCCTGAAAGTTGATTGCACCGGCAGTCTGGCTGAACACGCTCGTCTGCACGGTGGTGCCAAAAGCGTAGGCCCTTGCAGCCGCCGAATATTGGCCCTGCCCTATAATATTGAGCGCGACGCACGCAGGATCATTATTGTTCGGGTTGCTATCCGCATTCACGCGGCAGACCGGGGCGCCGCCAGGGCCTGCAACCGCGTCAATTGCCTTGTTGAAATTGGCGGTAATGCGGTTGTTGACCGTCACCTGATGATAATCGGTCACGCCATATTGTGCATAGGCATCCCAGCTCCAGCGATCGCTCAGCTCGCCCCTAGCACCGGCGAGCAAACGCATCGTGTCGCGAGTAGACACGCTGTCCATCGTGCCGAAATCGGTGCCGAGCTTACCAAGCGTCAAGGCTGCAATGCCATTGCCGCCATCGTTTGGCGAACCGAGGCAGGCAGGAACGGGTTTTCAATGCTGATAGTGTCGCCCGCAAGCGGAAAGCCGATATCGCGAATTTCCGGACCGCGAGTTTTGCCGGTCACATGGCCGTAGCTTGCCTCCACAAAGCCGGTGAAGGCGGAAGAAACCTCATATTCGAAATGGCCAAGGAAATTGTAGCGCTCAACGGGGATAGAGAGCAGCGGATCGTCGAAGAATGCGTTCAGCCCGGCGCCTGTGCCGCCTTCCTGAAACAGCGCATTGCCGTTCTGGCCATACACGAAGGATGTGGGCTGGCCGTTGGCGTCAAACTGAATGCCGCCTAGCACGCCGCCACGTGCAGGCGTGCGGACACCAGCCGCGTTGACTGTGGCCGTGATAAGGCCACCCGGGGTCAGCGTGCCGGTGCGGACATTGTTGGTGATGTTATGAGCGGGGCGACCATTTACGCCCGGTGTGCCGGTAAGATCGGCAACTTCATTACCGCAGAAGTCGCGGGTGTAGCAGCCGCCCGTGCCTTCATCCTTATTATATTCCGCGCCAAAAATGACGCGGCCGCGACCATCGGCAAAGCTCTTGCCCGCAGCAAACTGTGCGGAATAGGTTTTGCCATCGCCCACATCCGTAACACCGTAGCCAAGAGAGGTCTTGATGCCCTCGAGCCGCTTGTTGAGCACGATATTAACGACGCCGGAAACAGCGTCGGAACCATAGGCGGCCGATGCGCCACCGGTTACAATATCTGTGCGTTCGACGAGTAAGGTCGGGATCAGGTTGAGATCGATCGTTCCAGTGGAGGTGCTTGGCGTAAAGCGGCGGCTATCCACGAGCACGAGCGTGCGCGAGGGGCCCAAGCCCCGAAGGTCGGAGATGCGCGCACCAGCATTGGCCGGGAAGATGCCCGCCGTGCCAGGAGAGTTGGTCGAGCGGAAGGACGGCATCTGAGCCAGCGCTTCACCGACGGAATAGGCCACTGTCTTCTCGATGCGATCGCTACCGATCATGGTCACCGGAGTTGGCGACGTGAAGCCTGTGGCGCCAAGGCGCGACCCGGTCACAACGATGCTGTCGACTTCGGCATCCTGCGGAGCAGTCGCTTCAGCTTGCATCTGGCTGGTCGCCGCCTGATCTTGCGCTGCGGACGCGCTGGACATGGTGATAGCGGCCAGCGCGCCTGATACGAGGAGGAGCGGCTTGGAGGCGCGCTTCGACTTTTCCCACTTTTGAACGTTCATACATCCCTCTCCTTCATTCTAGCGCCCGGCAATTTTGCCGTAGTGCGTAATTGGCCTGCCTCAGCCTTAGCCCGCAGATTTGGCGGGTTCGAAACAAACAAAAGCCAATAGACTGCGTAACCAGGGACCACCCTACGAGCAGAGTTTGCTCGGCGCCCGAATGTCTTTTCTATTTACCGCCCGGTCTGGCCCGCCAATAGTTGTTGAGATATCAACTTGTTTATCCAAGCGCTAAGGCCTTGGCAAGAGACTAAGTCTTCACGGTCGACAAGTTGAGAACTCAACATCATACTTGAAGGCATAAATGCCTCTGTCGGCGATTCGTTAACGAGGGGAATGGGAGGATGGGGCATGGCAAAAGGTGAACTCCGCGTCACAGGCTTAACGCGTCGGCGCTTTGCTGCAGGCGTAGGGGCCGGTCTGGCAACTTTGATCGCACGCCCATCCTTTGCGTCTGAGGCGCCAATCGTGAAAACAACATCGGGGCTCCTGCGCGGTGCATGCGAGCGAGGCGTGCACATTTTCCGAGGCATTCCTTATGCCGCCTCCACTGCCGGGCAAAACCGCTTTGCCGCGCCGCAGCCCCCTCAGTCCTGGCGCGGTATACGGGATGCTCGGGGGTTTGGTGTGCGCTCCCCTCAACTGCCCGATGGCGGGAACGGACCTACCTACGCCTCCTGGCGCGAGCCGATGGCGTCGGGTGAGGATTGCCTGGCGCTCAATGTCTGGACATCAGACCTCGCAAGCACTGCCAAACGGCCGGTGATGGTCTGGCTCCATGGCGGGGGGCTCTCGGTTGGCTCGGGCGCAACGCCGGTCACAGACGGACGAAACCTCGCCAGCCGGCAGGATGTCGTTGTGGTATCCGTCAATCATCGGCTCAACCTATTCGGCTATCTCTATTTCGGTGGCCTCACGCAGGATTCATCTGTCGTTGCCAACCCTGGACAGCTTGATCTGGTCGCGGCCCTCAAATGGGTGCGCGACAATATCGCGGCGTTTGGCGGTAATCCGCAGAACGTGACCATCTTCGGTCATTCCGGCGGCGGCCTCAAGGTTGCAGGGTTGATGGCGATGCCGGCTGCGCAAGGGCTCTTCCACCGGGCGATCCTGCAGAGCGGTTTTGGAACCACAACTGTCGCCCCGGTTGAAGCCGAGCGGATCACCGCGGGATTATGCAAGGCCCTCAATATCCGCGCAGGGGATGTCTCGGCACTGCGCAAAGTGCCTGTCGACAGCTTGCTCGCGGCGTTGCAGACGGCGACCGGTGGGCATCCGATGCTTGGACCCGGTCTGGTGCCCGACGGTACCATCATATCTCAGACGCCTTTTGGCAGTGCGCTTCCGACAATTTCTCCTGATATTCCGGTAATGGTGGGGCATACCAGCACAGAGACCACTGTCCTGTTCCCGCCGCCCGGCGCTTTTGACCTCAGCTGGGAAAGCCTGCCCGTTGCATTGCAGGGCCGCGTTGGTGCGCCGGCCGCGTTGATTGAGGGGTTCCGCAAGCTGCGGCCTAACGCGACGCCGAGCGACCTCTTCTTCGCTATCACGACAGAGGCCGGGATGGGGCGCAATGCACGAACGGTCGCCGATGCGCGCGCAAGCGGTGCGCGCCAGCCGGTGTTTTCCTACCTCGTAAACTGGACGTCGCCCGCACAGGGGGGTCGCCTGCGCAGCCCCCATGGCATTGAAGTGCCAATGGTATTCGATGTCGTGACCGAAGCCTATGCGAGCATTGGTGATCGAATGGCCAACGCACAGCAGCTCGCCGATCTCATGAGCAGCTATTGGGCAAATTTCGCCCGCACTGGAGATCCAAATGGAGAATGCCTTGCCTCCTGGCCTGTCTACAAGACCGATGGTCGGGCCACTATGGTGTTCGACACCCAATCCGCCGTGCAAGAGGATCCGCTCGGCCCCGAACAGATGCTGATTGCTCGCCATGCCTGATGGCGCGACGAGAGCAATGGTCCGCAGGATCGCTCGGCAGCTGGCCGCATGCTTGCGCATCGGACTCGCAGCATTGCTCATGATGGCCAGCCCCGGCCAAGCGTCCGATGCACCCATGGCAGGCGATGCCGTTCTCGTTCCTCTCCCCGCGCGGGCCACGGTGGCGCCAAAGATCGACTGCAAATCCCTTGTCCTGCCCGTCTCGCAGCAGACTGAGGACGTTGTTTATCGCATCTTGTCCGCCGAGGTTGAACCCGCCGCGCATGGCGAGGCTGGGACCTGCCTTGTGAAGGCTTATGCCGCGCCGCAAACGGCGTTCGAGTTGCGCCTCCCACTTTCCAGCTATGCTGGCCGCTTTCTGCAGGGTGGATGCGGCGGCATGTGCGGCATCATCGGGCAGGAGATCACACCCCGATGTAGCAATGCTCATCTTCATGGCGGAAGCTTTGCCGTCGCTTTCAACAATGGCGGCCACCACAGCGCGGGCATTGGCGATGGGACTTGGGCCGTGGGAAGCGGGGAGTTGCGTGAGCAATTCGCGCACAAGGCGGCGCACGCCACTGCCGTCGCCTCCAAGGCGATCATTGCGCAATTTTATGGCGAGCCGCCTGCACGCAGCTATTTCGTCGGATGTTCGGGCGGTGGCCGCGAGGCGATGATGGAAGTGCAGCGCTATCCTGACGATTTCGACGGCGTCATAGCCGGATCGTCAGTTGCGATGCCAGCAGCGATGCAGCTCTTCCTGTGGGAAGCGCAGCATGGACTATATCCTGACGGGCGCGAGATTTTCACGCCACAAACCGTTTCCCTGCTTCACAAGGCAGTGCTCAAGGCCTGTGACGGGTTGGACGGCATTCCCGATGCCCAGATCGACGATCCGCGCCGCTGCCGGTTCGATCCCGCGGTTCTGGCGTGCAAAGCCGGAGAGAAAGGCCAGGCAACTTGCTTGAATGGGGATCAAGTTTCCGCCGCGCGTGCTTATTATCGAGGGCCAAGCGACGCAGACGGCCACGCCCTCTTCCCCGGCGGTGCGCCCTATGGCGGTGAACTGGGCTGGATAGGACGGGGCAGCCCGACACAGACAGGCAAGTTTGCCGCTCAATCATTTCTCCAGTATCTGCTCTTGCAAGGCGAACTGCCCGCAAATTTTTCATGGCGCGACTGGAGCTTTTCGCGGGAGAGCCTGAGCCGCCTGATGAAAGGCGGAGAGCTTTATGATGCTGGTAATCCGGATCTCTCTGCCTTCCGTGCGGCTGGCGGCAAGTTGCTTATGTGGCAAGGTGTCGCGGACAATGCAGCCGGCGCCTATGGTATGCTGGACTATTATCAGGCCGTGCGCGACCAGATGGGCGGCCTATCTGCCACACGCGCATTCGCACGCATGTTCCTCGTGCCGGGGGGCTATCATTGCTCGGGCGGTTATGTGCCTTATGAGCAGGATTTTCTCGGAGCGCTCGTGGCGTGGGTTGAAAAAGATCGTGCACCTGACGAGTTGGTTGCCCGCGCGCTCCTGGAAGATGGCCGTGTGCGCACCCGACCGCTTTATGCCTACCCCACCGCAACGCGCTACCTTGGCGGTGACGTGAACTTATTAAAGTCGTTTGAGCCTGCCTCCGAAGGACGTGATCCACAAGATGGTTACGATTGGCCGGGGTCACGGGCTAAAGTTCGAGCTCGATACTAATGTCAATGGCATAAAAAGGGCATCTTCCGATCGAACGCATGTTGAACCAAGCACACAATCCATTTGCATATGGAGTGTTGGAAACAGCTTGCGCCGACCAAGCGGCCATCAGACGCGGATTTTTGCCTTTTTGATAGCTGCCGTCCGTTCAGGCAACGAATTACAGCGGCTGCGAACGAACGGTCGGCCGTCTCCTTCGACGGGTCAATGCTCGGTAATGGCCCGACGCAGTTAGTATCGCGTTGCGACCTCGCTTCAACGGTTTCGGGGCGGGCAGTGGCCCCTCGATGCGGGATCTTGGCGCAAAACAGGTTAAGCGCACTCTGGATGTTTAAAATCAGCTAACGACCACCGTGCGGGGTACCGTATGCCTGTCAGGCCAACCGCTTACATGATGTTTCCAGATCCAGGCGTATAGCTGCTGGCGATAACGTTATTGGCAATCAGAGTTTCGCACTGCACGGTGCCCGACGCCTGCAGCATAGCGGCATTGATCGTCACGCGCGCGGCCGTGATGGTGATGCTAGCGCCGCCGCCGATCACCAGCTGCGTGCCATCGGCATTGGACAGCACAAGGCGATCGCCAGCGCTGTCGAGGCTGATGCTGAGGCCATCGCGTGTGCGCAGGCTCGTGATGCCGGCGGGCCGGTCGGCAGCAGTCCATAGAAAGCCCATGACCACCAGATCGCGTCCGCGCCTGTCAAGCGTCGCGACCAAAGCAGTGTCGCCAACCGCTGGCTGCAGCACCAAGCCGTGGTCGGTGCCGGCAGCCGGTGATGCCACGTCCACCCAGCCGGAATCCCCTCTTGGCGGTGGCAGCGCCAGCCTCACCCGGCCTAGGCATTCGGGATCAATAATGTCGGTCACTTGGGCGCGGGTCAGCTGCATTGATCGGCCTTTCTTTAGGAGTGCGGACCAGCACCGTCAGCGGGCGCGCTCGTCCGAATGTGTCCGAACGGTCAAGTTGCCGCCTTCGGACCACCCCGGATATGCCGCAGATTATCCGCAAATCGCGAGCAAAATATACCGATCATCCACCTTAGCGGCAGCTATAAGACTGGTTGGCGAACGTTGATACCCGAAGACTCGGCGCGACACCTTGATGTCGCTGAAGTCATCGCAACCAATGAGCGAGCGTCCCACAAAGAAAACCGTAGCGCGTTTTTGATCAAGATAGCTTACGCGACGAAACGCCAACATTGCAGACATTCGACCGCTCGAAACGACTCCCTAAAACCTGCCCTTATGGGATGGCCCGCCCCTCATCTCGCGACGTCTGATATGACGCCGGTGTCTGAAGAGGGAAAGGAACGGACCGATGTCTATTGTGATCCTTGGTGTTGATCTGGGCAAGAATTCTTGCAGCGTCGTAGGCGTCGATGCCACCGGTGCGGTGGTTGTTCGCCGGACGATGCGCCGACAGACCTTGATTGACTATGTGCTAAAGCTTCCCGCCTGTGTGGTAGCGATGGAGGCGTGCTGCGGTGCTCATCATATGGGGCGCTTGTTTAGCGCGCAGGGTCACGAGGTCCGGCTGATGCCACCAGAATATGTGCGTCCCTACGTCAAGGCTCAGAAGAACGATGACCGCGATGCCGAGGGGATTGCCGAGGCCGCGTCACGTCCGACGATGCGCTTCATCGAACTTAAGAGCCAGGAGCAGCTGGACATCCAAACGCTCCATCGGGTGCGATCGCGCTTGGTGGCTGAACGTACCAACCTGATCAACCAATTGCGGGCAATCCTGCTGGAGCGCGGAGTGATCTTCCCCGTCGGGCGACGCAAGTTGGAGTTGGGCCTCGATGGTATGCTTGCCGATAATGACGAAACGTTGTCGCCTCGTGTCCGGAAGCTGGCTGGCGAGCTACGTGCCGAATGGCAGGAGCTCGATGCGAAGATCGAGGCTCTTAATGGCGAGTTTATCGAGCTGGCGCGCGATAATGCTGCCGCGCGAAGGCTGACGTCTATTCCCGGTGTCGGCGTTTTGAACGCGACCGCCCTCGTCGCCGCGGTCGGCAATGCGAGTGGCTTTGCCAAGGCTCGCGACTTGGGGGCCTGGCTTGGTCTGGTTCCTCGACAGCACACAACTGGTGGCAAGCCGCGGCTCCTCGGCATCTCCAAGCGCGGGAACACCTACTTGCGCACCTTACTCATCCACGGTGCGCGAGCGGCGCTGCCGTCGCTCTGTAAGAGCGATACACCCCTGGGGAGGTGGTTGAATGTGATGATCGAGCGTGGCGTTCACCGCAACGCAGTGGTGGTCGCTCTAGCGAATAAGCTCGCAAGGATCGCATGGGTGGTCTTGCGCAAGGAAACAAGCTTCGAACGCGGCTATGCTGTCGTGGCGTAACGAAATGCGCTGCACGCCCTTAGGCATGTAGCCCACGATGTTTGCAGGAAGGATCGTGAAGATGGCCTGACAGTCTATCGGCGTCTCGAAAACCCGGTGAACGAAGTGGCACTCGATGCCGTTGCCTTTTGGGGGTTCCAGACGTGCGGATGTCCATCTTGGCCGTGGGTGTACCCATGAGACCGTATACGTTGACGCAGACTGATCAGAACACCGTAAAATCCTACTTGCAAATGGGGCGGGCCATACGTTCGTTCATTGAATCGGCGTGCGTTACCGAGCAACCGCACTTGGGACATTTCGGTCATTCACGCCTGCGCAGTCGAACGGCCTATTAACGCGAAGCCGCCGTCGCCCTTCGCAGTAACAGACAGCACTCAAAGGCGCCCGCCAGCCAAGCGGTGCCGGTGCAGATAGAGGCTAGCTGATGAGCACGGCATGGAAGATGCGGTTGGCGATGCGATCGCGTGAAACGCTGGTTTTATAATCGAAGCTGTTGTCCGGGTTTCGTAAACCAAAGCATTCCGCCGACACAACGAGGCCACAGCCACTCTTTGCCGAGCGACAGGCACCATGTCATTCGACATTCACATGCTCACGGCTAAGAGCGAGCGTTTCCTGTTCCTCAAGGCCCTCGCTGATCGATGTTTAGCACCCTAGTTATGACCTTTTGGCCGTCCGGCATCGCGATTGTTCCGATAGAGGAGGCCCGCACCGCCAAGGACGAGCGCCACATTCGGTCAACACGTCTTATTTCATCTTCACACGCTTTCTCGCGCTGGGCGCTCATAACTCTTGCTATGGCATTCGGCCTCATGGCCAATCAGGCCGGGGCGGAAACCTATCATGTCAATTCGGTTTCGGGTGACGATCGGTTCAACGGAAGTATCGAAACCCAGGCTTTTCGTTCGCTTGCCCGCCTCCGCAGCGTGAAGCTCAAACCTGGCGACAAGATATTGCTGGCTGCAGGCTCTGCCTGGAAAGAGCCGCTGACCATCGCACAGTCCGGCAATCGAGGCGCACCGATCACCGTCGGTGTTGCGGGCGCAGGATCACGACCCCGCATTGACGCTGGCGGCGTGTCGCCACACGCTGTCGCCATTTTAAATTCCAGCTATGTCACGGTGAGCGGCCTGGAAGTCACGAACGATGGTCCGCCCGCCGGCGCGCGCTATGGCGTGCTCGTCTCTGCGGAAAATGCCGGGATCATTCGCGGCATTCGCATCAGCGATATGTATATTCATGATGTTCGCGGCACGAACGATCGCAAGGATAATGGGGGCATCGTATTCCAGGCGCTCGGCCCGCGCTTTCCAACCCGTTTCGACGATCTGGTGATCGAGCGCAATATCATCTGGCGCGTCG
>CAMLFF010000095.1 GCA_946479185.1 uncultured Sphingobium sp. | reverse complement strand
CCTGCTGCGTAAAGCGGCAGATAGATGATCCGCGCCCCGAGCCAGAGCAGCGCGCCAATCGCCGTCCACTGAGTGAACAGTCCGGCCACCGCATCGATGAGGATGGCGGCGGCAACGATCGGGAATGTCTCGAAATAATTGGACTGCGCGCGCTCCAGGCGGCCGACCAGCGGTGCGGGCGTGGGCATTGCCTCGTCCCGCGCGCCGACATTCCATTTCGTGCCATATTGATTGGTCCGCGCCCGCCCGGCGGCAAACACATGCACGAGCGCGAGAATGCAGCCCCATGCCAGGATCGTCAGTTCAATCGCCATATCCATGCCTCCCTTGCGCTGGACTATGCGCCTGCCCTTTAAATGCACCAAAACAAAAAAGGGGCCGATGCTGAAAGCACCGGCCCGAGGATTGTTCGCAGGAGGAACATCGGTGGGCGGGGGCGCTTGCTGCGCCCCCGCCGAACTTGATTAGTTGTAAGCGCGTTCGCCATGCTCGCCGAGATCGAGACCTTCTTGCTCGACTTCCTGGCTGACCCGCAGACCGGTCACGGCCTTGGCGATGAACATCGCGATCACGGTGCCGACAGCGGCAATCACGATGGTCGCGGCGACAGCCGAAACCTGCGTGACCAGCTGGCCGCCCATCGCATAGTCAGCGGCGCCAGGGCCACCGAGCGAAGGCGAGTACACAACTGCAGTGCCGATGGCGCCGACGATGCCACCCACGCCGTGGATGCCGAAGGCGTCGAGCGAGTCGTCATAGCCGAGCGCTGGCTTGATCTTCGAAACGAAGAAGTAGCAGACGATCGAGGCGACAGCGCCGAGGACGATGGCGCCGAATGGCCCCGAGTTACCGGCAGCAGGCGTAATCGCGACGAGACCGGCGATGATACCCGAGCAGAAGCCCAGTGCCGAACCCTTGTGACCCATGACGCGCTCGGTGATCATCCAGAACAGGCCAGCCGAAGCGGTGGCGACGAACGTGTTGATCATGGCGAGAGCCGCCGAACCATTGGCTTCCAGTGCCGAACCGGCGTTGAAGCCGAACCAGCCAACCCAGAGCAGGCCTGTGCCGACCATCGTCAGCGTGAGGCTGTGCGGTGCCATTGGCTCGCTTGGATAGCCCTTGCGCTTGCCGAGGATCAGCGCGGCAACCAGTGCGGAAACGCCTGCATTGATGTGAACCACGGTGCCACCGGCGAAGTCCAGAGCGCCCATCACGAAGAATACGCCGCGTGCTTCCCAAACCATATGTGCGATCGGGAAATAGACGATGGTGAGCCACACGGCCGCAAAGACCATGATTGCCGAGAACTTCATGCGCTCGACGAGAGCACCCAGAACCAGCGCAACCGTGATGGCCGCGAAGGTCATCTGGAAGCTGACGAAGACATATTCGGAAATGACTTCATCAGTGAAGGTCGCCGCCGTCGAATCAGGCGTGATGCCAGCGAGGAAGAATTTGCCCCAGCTGATGATCGAGTTGCCCTCAGGACCGAAGGCGAGGCCATAGCCGTACATCACCCAGATGAGCATCGCGAGCGCCGCAACGGCGCCGATCTGCGTCATCGTGGCGAGCATGTTCTTGGTGCGGGTCAAACCGCCATAGAACAGCGCGAGGCCGGGCAGGATCATGAGGAGGACGAGGACGGTCGACGTCATCATCCATGCGTTATTGCCCGGGTTGGGCACGGCAGGTGCAGCCACAGCGGCGGCTTCCTGCGCCCATGCGGGCAGGGCAGCGAACAGCGAAAGGCCGGTAGCCCCCGCAGCGCCGATCAATTTTCTCGTGAAGGTCATAGTTCCCCCCTAATCCTACAGCGCGGTTTCGCCGGTCTCGCCGGTGCGGATACGCACGGCCTGACCGACATCGAGAACGAAAATCTTGCCATCGCCAATCGCGCCGCTGTTTGCAGCTTGCTGGATGCCTTCGACCACACGGGATGCGAGCGCATCGTCACAGACGACTTCGACTTTGATCTTCGGGACCATGTTCGTGCTGTATTCGGCACCACGGTAGATTTCGGTCTGGCCTTTCTGTCGGCCAAAGCCCTTCACTTCGCTTACGGTCATACCCGCAATACCGAGACCGGAGAGCCCTTCACGCACTTCGTCCAGTTTGAACGGCTTAATGATTGCCATGATCAGTTTCATGCTGCCCCCTTTAATGGTGTGCCGAAACAACCATGCAAAGGCCGTGCCAACTCATTAATGACGCGTTAAAGCGGGAGTCAGCGTTCAACGCCTCGCCGCAGCGCACAAATTTTGGGCAGCGCTAGAAGCCTGCCTAGATTTTAGGCAGAGCGAATCATTTCAAAATGATAATTAAATGGCTGGGGAGGACGCGCTTCAGGCCGAGCGTGGGCGCGCCTGGCGGTAGCTGCCAAGCAACCGAACCCACTTCGTATGGAAGGCCAGCTCTTCCAGCGCGCGATCGACAGCCGGATCGCCGGGCATACCCTCGATATCGGCGTAAAATTCCGTCGCTGAGAAGCGCGCGCCGCGCTGATAGCTTTCCAGCTTGGTCATGTTCACGCCATTGGTCGCGAAGCCGCCCATGGCTTTATACAGAGCTGCGGGCACATTCTTCACTTCGAAGAGGAAGGTCGTCATCACCGGCCCATCGCGCGTTGGCAGCAACGGCTCGCGCGCCAGCACGACGAAGCGCGTCATATTATCGTCGCTATCCTCGATGCTGGGATCATGCACCGTAAGGCCATATAGTTCAGCCGCGAGCGCGGGCGCAATCGCTGCAGCACCAGGCTCGCGCACCTGCGCGACCAGCGCCGCAGCACCCGCCGTATCAGCATAAACGATTGGGCGAATGCCGTGCGCGCGCAGATATTTGCGGCACTGGCCCAATGCCTGCACATGGCTGAGAGCGCTCACCGGCGGGGTATCGTCCACGCTCATCAGTGCATGGTGGATGGGCAGGAAATATTCGTCGGTGATATGCAACCCGGATTCAGGCAGCAGAAAGTGCATGTCCGCCACGCGCCCGTGGAGCGAGTTTTCAATCGGGATCAGCGCCCGGTCAGCCCGCCCTTCCCGCACCGCATCCAGCGCATCTTCAAAGCTAAAGCAGGGCACCGGCAATGCGTCCGGCGCATAGTTCATCACGGCGAGATGCGAGTTGGCCCCCGGCGCGCCCTGAAACGCGATGGCATGCTCGGGCGCCTGCTTTGCAGCATCGAGAAACTGCGCAACGAGGCGCTGCGCGGGGAGCGGATAATTGTCCATAAGTGCCGCTGCGCTTACGGCTTGAGCGTCTGCCACGCAAGCGATCCACATATGATAATAGCTCAAGCTCTTCGCAGACTTGCACCAGCGCTGTGCAGCCATTAAGGGAGCGCCGACAAGGGGCACCGACGGTTCCGCGATCGAGAGGGCGCGCGTCGGGCGATTTCGGAGACAAAGTGCGCATGAGCGATCGTTTTAATACCATTGCAGGCTGGGCTTTGTTTGCCGGCATTATCGCGCTGGGCGGTGGTATCGTCAGCAGCAAGATGTTCCATGGCGAGCGTCCGGAGCCCATGGGCTACGCGATTGAAGGCGTGGAAGCGGAAGGCGAGGGCGGCGCTGCCGGTCCATCGCTCAACACATTGCTTGCCAGCGCAGATGTTGCTGCGGGCGAGAAGGTGTTCGCCAAGTGCGTGGCCTGCCACACCGTCAATCAGGGCGGCGCAAACGGCATTGGCCCCAATCTGTGGGCTGTCGTTGGTGATCCGGTCGGCCATGGCCGTGGCGGTTTTGCCTTCTCCGATGCGCTCAAGAAGGTTGGTGGCAACTGGAGCTTCGACCAGCTCGACAAATGGCTCACCTCGCCGCGCACTTTTGCGAACGGCACGAAGATGAGCTTTGCGGGCCTCAGCAAGCCGGAAGATCGCGCGAACCTGATCGCCTATTTGAATACGCAGGGCACCAACCTGCCACTGCCCACAGCAGATGCTGCGCCAGCGACGGTTGCACCAGGCGAAGTGGCTGAGGGCGAGGCTTCCAATGCAACGGCTGCGAATGCGGCAGATGCAGAAGGCGCAACCAACGCAGCGGCTCCGGCAGCAGCGCACTGATCAGAGCCTGAGGCGGATTGCGGTTATTATCGAAAAGGCGGGCGCTGAGCGTCCGCCTTTTTCGCGTCACATGCTGATTGAAAGCCTCAGCAGCCCGGCTTGTCGGCATCCGCATAGAAATGCTCGACCACGGCCCAGGCTTCTTCGGCGGTCTCTACCCAGCTAATCAGCTTGAGGTCCGCCGCGCTGATCACGCCTTCTTCCGCCAACGCCTCGAAATTGACGACGCGCGTCCAAAAATCGCGACCGAAGAGCAGGATGGGGATGGGCTTCATCTTCCCGGTCTGCACCAGTGTCAGCAGCTCGAAAAATTCATCGAACGTACCGAAACCGCCCGGAAACACAGCGAGCGCGCGTGCGCGCAAGGTGAAGTGCATCTTGCGCAGCGCGAAATAATGGAACTGAAAGCTCAGCTCCGGCGTCACATAGATGTTGGGCGCCTGCTCATGCGGCAGAACGATGTTGAGGCCGATGGACTGCGCGCCGACATCCGCAGCGCCGCGATTGGCCGCTTCCATGATCGAAGGGCCGCCGCCCGAACAGACAACGAAATGGTGGCAGCCCTCGTCATTGGGCGGCACCTGAGCGGCAATCCGCGCGAGCTTGCGTGCCTCATCATAATAGCGTGACTTTTCGGCAAGGCGCTCTGCAATTTTGCGCTCTTCATCGTTGCGCGCCGAGTCGATCCGGGCCTGCGCGGCCTCCGGCTCGGGAATGCGCGCCGAGCCATAAAAGACGAATGTCGAGGCAATCCGCGCTTCATCGAGCAGCAATTCCGTCTTCAGCAATTCCAGCTGGAAGCGCACCGGACGCAAATCATCCCGCAGCAGGAACTCATTGTCCTGAAAGGCTAAGGTGTAGGACTTGTTCTGCGTCTGGGGCGAGGGAACAGTGCGCGCAGCATCGCGCGCCTCCTCCCGAGCGGGACGGAACTTGCTTTCGCTTACAGTGGGATTTTCAGCCATGTCCCGGCGCTAACCGATTTTCCGGGCGAAGGAAACCATCGGGCAGCTCAACGACAAAAGCTGCGTGTGCCGCCCAGATCGAGGTGGAAATGATCCTTATGGGCAGCGTTATAATCCGGCCCCAGCACGGTGAGGAACCGCTTGCAGGCGCTTTGATGGAGCGTGCGCAGGAATTGCGCATTCTGGCCCCCGGCATACCAATCATTGAGCAGGCTGATGCGGCGCCCATCCGCCAGCACAAAAGCCGAGATATCGACCGCATTGGCATGGGCATGTTCACTGCGCTTGCCAGCAATCGTGCCGCCCGTGCCCCGCACATCACGGCAGGCATAGGTGCCGAACGTCTCGATCCGCACCACTTCACTACCCAGATAAAGCCGCGCTGCCGGACGAACAGCAAAGCGCACCCATGCGGCGAACTTCTCCGCAAGCTGGCACTTCATTGGCCCCAGATTGGCCGTGGGCGTGCCGATGTCGAGCAGTTTGATCGTATCGATCGTCGTGCAGCCCCCGCCACGATCAATGTTGGGCAAGGGCTGGAATTGCACCTGCGCCGCCTGCAGATTCGCGGCGCACATCTGGTAGGCCTGACTGTTTGGGAGAACATGCGGAGCAGGCCGTGACGCGTGCGGCGCACGCGCGCCTTGCCGAGTGACCGAATGATCAGCGCACGCCCCAAGGCTTGCGGTCATCATAAGGGCAAGCAGGCGCGCACGCACGGGAAAGGTCGATGATCTCAACATCACTTTGCCTTCTATTAAAGAGAGTTAGCGCAATGTGAAGGGCTTGCCGGAACAGGCTGACCCGAGTCCCTTTCCAGCCAGAATGTGTATATTGTGTTCGACCCACGCCAGACCCGGCTGAAAACTGCGTCATTGACTTGCCCGCCCGAGCCTCTATTGGCCGCCCCGGGCCACGCGGTCCCAACGCCGCGCGTGCTCTCTGTAAGGAGAAGCATACCATGACTGACGTTACGAAGCCGGCCTCAAAGCCGGTCCGCCCCCATTTCTCGTCCGGCCCATGCGCCAAGCCGCCCGGCTACAGCCCGGCGAAGCTCGCGACTGAAGTGCTTGGACGCTCCCACCGCTCAAAGCTCGGCAAGGATCGCCTCGCTTATTGCATCGATCTGATGCGCGAGCTGCTGAACCTGCCTGATACGCACCGCATCGGCATCGTGCCCGGGTCTGACACCGGCGCATTCGAGATGGCCATGTGGACGATGCTCGGCGCCCGCCCCGTCACGACGCTCGCATGGGAGAGCTTCGGTGAAGGTTGGGTCACGGACGCCGCAAAGCAGCTCAAGCTCGATCCGACCATCCTGCGCGCAGATTATGGCCTGCTGCCTGATCTCAACGCCGTCGACTGGTCGAACGATGTGCTCTTCACCTGGAACGGCACCACGTCCGGCGCGCGCGTGCCCAATGGCGACTGGATCGCGGACGACCGCGAGGGCCTGTCCTTCGCCGACGCCACCAGCGCCGTGTTTGCTTATGATCTGCCCTGGGACAAGATCGACGTCGCAACCTTCTCCTGGCAGAAGGTATTGGGCGGCGAAGGCGGTCATGGCGTGCTGATCCTCGGCCCCCGCGCCGTCGAACGCCTTGAGCAATATACGCCCGCATGGCCGCTCCCGAAGGTCTTCCGCCTCATGTCCAAGGGCAAGCTGGCTGAAGGCGTGTTCAAGGGCGAGACGATCAATACGCCGTCCATGCTCGCGGTCGAAGATGCCATCTTCGCGCTCGAATGGGGCAAGCAGATTGGCGGCGCCAAGGGGCTGATTGCCCGCGCGCAGGCCAATGCCGATGCGCTCAACGCCATCGTCGAGGCGCGCTCATGGCTCGGCCATCTCGCGCCTGACGCGGCGACCCGTTCGATCACCAGCGTGTGTCTCACGGTCGAAGGCGCCGATGCCGACTTCATCAAGAAGATGGCCTCGATGCTCGAGAAAGAGCAGGCCGCTTATGATGTCGCGGGTTATCGCGATGCACCGGCAGGCCTCCGCATCTGGTGCGGCGCAACGGTAGACACCGCCGATGTCGAGGCGCTCGGACCATGGCTCGACTGGGCCTATGCCGAGACCAAGGCCGCGCTGAGCGTCACCGCCGCCTGATTTTATTGCTCTCTCCCCTTGAGGGAGAGGGCTGGGAGAGGGGTAAGCAACCTCTCCCCTTCGCTCTATTCATGCAATCAAAGGGCCGGCGCCGAGAGGTCATACCCCTCTCCCCGGCCCTCTCCCCAACATGGGGAGAGGGAGATTTAAAATGACCAAGCCAAAAGTTCTCATTTCCGACAAGATGGATCCCCAGGCCGCCCAGATCTTCCGCGAGCGCGGTTGCGAAGTGGATGAAATCACGGGCCTCAAGCCCGATGAGCTCAAGGAAATAATCGGCAAATATGATGGCCTCGCCATCCGCTCCGCGACGAAGGTGACAAAGGAAATCATCGACGCCGCGACAAACCTCAAGGTCATCGGCCGCGCTGGCATCGGCGTGGACAATGTCGACATTCCTTATGCCTCGTCCAAGGGCATGGTGGTGATGAACACCCCGTTCGGCAACTCGATCACCACGGCAGAGCACGCCATCGCACTCATGTTCGCCCTCGCGCGCCAATTGCCAGAGGCTGACCTCAGCACGCAGGCTGGCAAGTGGGAGAAGAACCGCTTCATGGGTGTCGAAGTGACGGGCAAGACGCTCGGCCTCATCGGCGCGGGCAATATCGGCTCCATCGTCGCCAGCCGCGCGCTTGGCCTCAAGATGAAGGTTGCCGCGTTCGACCCGTTCCTGACCCCCGAGCGCGCCGTGGAAATGGGCGTGGAGAAGGTGGACCTCGATACGCTGCTGGCCCGTGCGGACTTCATCACGCTGCACACGCCGCTGACCGACCAGACCCGCAACATCCTCTCCGCCGAGAATCTGGCGAAGACGAAGAAGGGCGTGCGGATCATCAATTGCGCCCGCGGCGGCCTGATCGACGAGGCAGCTTTGAAGGCCGGGCTCGACAGCGGCCAGATCGGTGGCGCGGCGCTGGACGTGTTCCAGACCGAGCCAGCGACCGACAGTCCGCTGTTCGGCACGCCCAACTTCATCTCGACCCCGCATTTGGGCGCCTCCACCAGCGAAGCGCAGGTGAATGTGGCGCTGCAGGTGGCCGAGCAACTCAGCGATTATCTGCTGGATGGTGGCGTCACCAATGCGCTCAACATGCCGAGCCTCTCCGCTGAGGAAGCGCCAAAGCTCAAGCCCTATATGGCGCTGGCGGAGAAGCTAGGCAGCCTGGTTGGCCAGCTCTCGCGCGATGTCATCCCCCGCATCTCGATCCACAGCGAGGGTGCAGCGGCAGAGCTGAACCAGAAGCCCATCGTCTCGGCCGTACTCGCAGGCTTCCTGCGCACGCAGACCGACACGGTGAACATGGTCAATGCGCCTTTCCTCGCCCGCGAGCGCGGCATCGAGGTGCGCGAGATCAAGACCGAGCGCGAGGGTGATTATAACACGCTCATCCGCGTTTCGGTGAAGACGGAGCAAGGCGAGCGTTCGGTTGCCGGCACGCTATTCGGCAATGGCGCGCCGCGTCTGGTCGAGCTGTTTGGCATCAAGGTCGAGGCCGATCTGGATGGCAACATGCTCTACATCGCCAATACGGATGCGCCCGGCTTCATCGGCGGCGTCGGCAGCATCCTGGGCGAAGCGAACATCAACATCGGCACTTTTCATCTTGGTCGTCGTGCGGCGGGTGGCGAAGCGATCCTGCTGCTTTCGGTCGATGAGCAGGTTCCCCAGCCACTGGTGGATAAGCTCGACGCGCTGCCAAGCGTCCACAGGGTCTGCCCGCTGAAGTTCTGATCTTCACTGGCAGATGAGAAATTCGAGGACGGCGCCTGTTGATCGGGCGCCGTTTTTCGTTTGCGAGGCAGGCTGGCAGCAAGCCCCGCCACTTTTCCCCTCGCCTGGCCGGCGGAATCGGCTAAAGCGCGGCGCATGAGCGATGCAATTGCACCCGGCCTCCTGCCAGAGGGCCTTGCCGACCGGCTTCCTCCCAAAGCCGAAGCCTCCGCGCGCCTTGTGCGTGAAGTGCTCGATACGGTGGCGAGCCACGGCTATCGCCGCGTGATGCCCGCGCTTGCCGAGTTTGAGGAAACGCTTGTCGCTCGCCTGCAATCGGCGAGTGCGCAGGATTTGCTGCGCGCGGTCGATCCCGTCTCGCAGCGCAGCCTCGCCATCCGGCCAGACATGACCGCGCAAATTGGCCGCATTGCCGCCACCCGCATGGCTGCCACGCCACGCCCGCTGCGCCTCTGCTATGGTGGTCCGGTGATGAAGCTGCGCGCGGACCAGCTACGCCCTGAGCGCGAACGGATGCAGATTGGTGCGGAAATCATCGGCTCGGATGGCGTTCCTGCCGCCGTCGAGATCGTCAATGTTGCCATTGAAGCACTGCAACGCGCTGGCGTTCAGGGCATCACTATCGATTTTACCCTGCCCGATCTGGTGCCGATGCTGGCGAGCGGCGCCATGCCCATCGCCCCGCAGGATGTCGACGCTGTGCGCGCGCGTCTCGATGCCAAGGATGCAGGCTCGCTCGCCGCCTTGGGTGAGCAAGCGCTGCCTTATCTTGCGCTGATCGAAGCGACCGGGCCATTTCACCCAGCGATGGAGCGGCTTGAAGCGTTCAATGCAGGCCCAGCCAAGGGCGCGCTCACGCAGCGGATCGCAGCCCTGCGCGCCATCGCCAAACCAATCGGCTGGGATATCACGCTCACGCTGGACCCGACCGAGCGGCACGGCTTTGAATATCAAAGCTGGTTCGGCTTCTCGATCTTCGCCGAGGGCTTCATTGGCGAGATCGGCCGTGGCGGCGCTTATCCCGTTGCGCGGGCAGATGGCAGCAGCGAGCCAGCGTTCGGCTTCTCGCTCTATCCCGACCCGCTGATTGACGCGGGCTTTGGCGCCGTGCCTGCCA
>CAMLFF010000094.1 GCA_946479185.1 uncultured Sphingobium sp. | reverse complement strand
AAGGAAGAGAGCGGCGCATTGTCGTTAAGGGGCGCCTTCTTTGCGATCTCGGACGGCGTGCTGCACATTCTCGCCGAAGAAACGGCGGAATTTCGGCCTTTTGAGTAGCCTGTAATGACGAATATGTTCGATTTATTCGTCTATGGGCTCTTGATGCCAGGACAGAGTGGGTATGACGAACTCGGCCTTGCGGATCGCACGCAGAGGCTTGGCCCTGACCGGGTTATGGGCACGCTCTATGATCTTGGCGATTACCCCGGCCTGATCGCTGAAGGGTCTGGGGTCGTGCATGGAGAAATATTACGATCGAGCGACGCGACTTTGCTCGCGGATCTCGATGCATATGAGCTTTATGACCCGGAGAATCTGGATTGCTCGGACTATCGCCGAGCGCGAATCACGACTCTGGGCAATATACCGGCATGGACCTATGTTTATTTAAGGCCGGTCAAAGAGTGTCCGATCACTGAGACGGGAGACTGGCGCAACCGTTAGGCTGCGCCAATCCCGATAATCAGCGCGTCAGCTTCTTATAAGCGAGGCGCGTTGGGCGATCCGCGGCATCACCCAAACGGCGGCGCTTATCTTCCTCATAGGATGCGAAATTGCCCTCGAACCATTCGACATGGCTGTTGCCCTCGAACGCCAAAATATGCGTCGCGAGGCGATCGAGGAAGAAGCGGTCATGGCTGATGACCACCGCGCAACCGGCGAAATTCTCCAGCGCATCTTCCAGTGCCCGCAGCGTTTCCACGTCGAGATCGTTGGTCGGCTCATCGAGCAGCAGCACGTTGCCGCCCTGCTTGAGCATCTTGGCCATATGAACGCGGTTACGCTCACCGCCTGAAAGCTGCCCGACCTTTTTCTGCTGGTCCGGCCCCTTGAAGTTGAAGGCGCCCACATAGGCCCGCGTCTGAATCTCATGCTTGCCGATCGTCATCAGATCATGCCCGCCAGATATTTCCTCCCAAACATTGTGATTGGGATCGAGCGAATCGCGGCTCTGATCCACATAGCCGAGCTTCACCGTGGGGCCGATGTCGACTTCGCCCGAATCAGGGACTTCCTGCCCAGTAATCAAGCGGAACAGTGTGGATTTGCCAGCGCCGTTGGGGCCGATGACACCAACAATGCCGCCCGGTGGCAGCAGGAATGAGAGGTTTTCGAACAGCAATTTGTCGCCATAGGATTTGCTCACATTGCGCGCTTCGATCACCTTTCCGCCGAGTCGTTCCGGCGTCTGAATGACGATCTGGGCCTTGCCCGGCGCGCGGGCTTCCTGCTTCTCGACCAGTTCGTCGAAAGCCCGAATACGCGCCTTGCTCTTGGTCTGGCGAGCTTTTGGCGTCTGACGAATCCAATCCAGCTCCTCGCGAATCGCTTTCTGGCGGCCCGCTTCGTCACGGTCCTCTTGCTCCATGCGCTTGGCTTTCGCTTCCAGCCAGGCGGAGTAGTTGCCCTCAAACGGAATGCCACGTCCACGGTCGAGTTCGAGCACCCAACCCACCACATTATCCAGGAAGTAGCGGTCATGGGTCACGAGGATGACGTTGCCGGCATAATTGATCAGATGCTGCTCAAGCCATTGAACGCTTTCCGCATCCAGATGGTTGGTGGGCTCATCGAGCAGCAAAATTTCCGGCTTTTCTAGCAGCAGGCGGCACAAAGCGATTCGGCGCTTTTCACCACCTGAGAGATTGTCGACGGCCCAGTCGCCGGGCGGGCAGCGCAATGCCTCCATCGCAATCTCGAGTTGATTGTCCAGCGTCCAACCATCGACCGCGTCGATTTTCTCCTGAAGCTCGCCCAATTCCGTAATCAGCGCGTCGAAATCAGCGTCCTCCGGCGGATCGCCCATGATGTTGCTGATCTCGTTGAACCGATCGACAAGATCGGCCACTGGGCGGACGCCATCCTTCACATTTTCGATGACATTTTTGCTCGGGTCGAGATGGGGTTCCTGCGGCAGGTAGCCCACGCGGATGCCGTCCGCAGCCCATGCCTCACCGTTGAAATCCTGGTCCATGCCCGCCATGACTTTCATCAGGGTGGACTTACCCGCACCGTTGACGCCGATGACGGCGATCTTGGTTCCGGGCACGAACTGCAGATTGATATTATTGAAAACAGGCTTGTTCGCGCCTGGGAAGGTCTTGGTGAGGCCCTTCATGACGAAACTATATTGGACGGCCATTTGGAACGGTCCTCTTGCGCATATCTTGGAGTTGGTGAGTTGCCGCCCGGTTAGCGGAGCCGACGGACATTGGCAAATGTCGCGCAATCGACAATTAATTTGCAGCTAAGAAATAAGCCGAAATCCGCGCGCGACTATGTTGCACTGCACACATTTCTAATCGCTTTGGTTGATAAGACTATTGATTTCCACGCTGCACGCGTTAATTGGGCGGCTCGTGCCCTCGCTGGAGCACGTCCTTTGCTATGGGAGCCAAATAATATGAAGAAATTTGCTGTGGCCGGCGCCGCGATTGCGCTCATGAGCTTGGCAGCTTGCGGCGAGAAGCCTGCTGCTGAGACCAACAATGCTGCCAACGAAATGGTTGTGAACGAGCTGGACAACGCTGCTAACGCTGCGGACAACGCTGCGAACGCAATGGACAACGTTGCAAATGCTTCGAACAACGCCGTCAACGCAGCCGAGTAATCGGAAGCGAACGGCGTCTTCGGACGTAATGGCAAGGGCGGCGCTGACAACAGTGCCGCCCTTCCCTTTTATCGATCGAGCATTTTTGATCTCGATATCTTCCCCGGAGAAATCATTCTTCGGTTGAGTGAAAAAAAAGGCCTCGTTTCTGCTTGCGTCTCAAGAGAAGCAAGCTAAGGCCTACATCCAGTCGGGGAGTAGCGCAGCCTGGTAGCGCATCTGGTTTGGGACCAGAGGGTCGCAAGTTCGAATCTTGTCTCCCCGACCACTTTTCAAAAATCCCATCATACTCAAAGCGCATTTGGCCTGATCGGCTATGACGCTGCGGCTCGACCAACAGACCGAGTCGCCTGATGAGGCCATTAAGCATCTCATCTTGATCCGCGCCCGCGGCCATCCAAAAATAAAATCATGTAGATCGCCGCGAGAAGCCTACGGACTTTGACGCATCGTTATTTGCGCGCTCTGCAAATTGGAACAGGCGGATGGTGGGCCCGGCAGGAATCGAACCCGCAACCTAGCCGTTATGAGCGGCCAGCTCTAACCGTTGAGCTACAGGCCCCACGCATCCACGACCGGCGCTGAGGCGTCCGCTCGTGGAACGCCGTTAGCTTGCCCTCCCCTCCATTGGCAAGGGGAAGCGATATAGCGATAGTAATTGGCAGCGATCAAATGACACCGGGCTGTCGCGCAAGAGCATGGCCGAGCTAGCGCGTGTGCTCCTGCCCGCTTTGAGAAAGTGTCGCTGTTGGCAGGCTCAATTTGAAGCTCGTGCCGGTGATCGCAAGACCCCCGCCTAAATGTGAGGCGATTCCCGAGACGAGTTTCAGCGTGAAAGCCAATCCTAAGAGCGGTGGCTCGCGCAGCTTTTGATCGATCAGATAGCCATGATCCATGAGCTCTTGCTCACCGACGCCTCTTAGCGCGGCCGGGCGGTTCATAATGAGATCCACCGACGCGCCATCCGCACTCGCCGAAAGCTGGATGTCCAGCCGCTCATCGCTCTCGAGAGCGACACAACCAGCGCGGACCAGATGGGTCAGCATGCGTTCGACCTGACTGCGGTCAGCCATGACCATCGGCAGAGCATCCGCTCCTTTGATTGCGACGCGCTGATGGCCAGCAACATCGAAGGCGCCGACGATAGTAGCAAGCGTAGAACCGATATCGACGGCCTGAGCAGCCCCGCGCACGTCGCCGCGCTCAATCCGGCTCGCGCTGTCCAGATCATCGAACGTCGCAAGCAAGGTGCGCGCATCCTGCAGGATCGTTCGGGCCATTTCGCGATAGGGCTCGGCAACGGGGCCGAGCATTTGAACTTCGATCATTTCGCTATAGCCTTGGATAGCGTTTAGCGGTGTGCGAAGTTCGTGGATCAATTGCCGCGTGCTTGCCGCCGATAGACCTGCCCAGCCGCCTTCCGATGCTTCGTCTGCCGACTTCACAAGGCTTTCATGTGGATATTCACGCCGGGCCGAGCCAGCATAGCCTAGAAAGCGCCCGCTCAGCCGATCGAACTGCGGATCGGCCGAAATGCGCCATTCGCCTTCCAGCGGACCCTCGCCGATCATGAAGCGAGCATTTTCGAACGCAGCGCGTCGCCGGAACGCGCCGAGCGCAGTGCCATCGGCACCAAGACGGCTATCAAGCGCCGGAGCAGCGATGCTTAGTCCGAAGACAGCACCGCGCGGCACCGGTTCAGCTAATTTGATGATGCCCGAAGCGTCGGTCTCGAACTGAAACTCAACGAGAGCGGTGATATTGTCTTCCTGTGCCGACTCATCTGCCCACTGGTCTTGTGCGGGCAATTCCTCGAACTCATCTGCCTCGTTGCTGTCGGGCTGTTGCGCGACGGGAGGCGACTGGTGGCGATTGGCGCGCGTTTCCGCGAATCGTTCGATTCGGGCAACAAGTTCGCCGATTTGGCTGGGCGCATAAGACAGCGCATCATTGGCCACTGCGCGTGGCATGTCCTTCCAACGGTCGAGCATCTCCACCTCCCCCGCTTCACTCAAGGCCTGCAAGTCCGGTAGCGCGGATGATGGCAAGGCAAGATCGGTCTCGCCAAAACGGCGCAGCGCCATTGTCGCCATCGGTCCAAGATCCGACCGCCTGCGCAACACGCTGCGCGCGAGCGGGCCCAGTTCCGGAATGATGTTCGCCCAGTCGAGATCCGTCAGCCGGACATTCGTCATCATGGCGACAACCAGCGAGGGATGATCCTGACTGAGCAGCCGCACCAAACCCGGGGATCGCAACCTCGATCCCAGTTCAACGATCGAGGCAATCCGCTGGTCCACAGCCACAAGCGGACGCATATGAGCGATCAGCTCAAGCATTGCGTGGAGATCATCGTCCGACAGGAGCTTTCCGCCTCGTGCGCCGGAGACATCATATTGAGCGATGATATCAATGCACTGCCGCCAACGGGTGATGGTGGCACCCGCGCCTTCTGCGTTGTTCGCAAACACCGTTCGCAAAAGGTCGTTAAAGCGCATTTCTGGATTAGTCCCTGTCGATCCGCGGATTAGCTCGCCCTGCTCCGCGAGGCCAGCCGCAAAAAATGGGACGTTGCATAGTGGGACAATTACGTTGCGGCCTTATTATCTTCTGTCGTAGCTAGCGTTTGCGAAAGGAAATATCAGCAGATGCCCGGTGGAGCCTTGGACGAGATCGACCTCAAAATATTAGAGGCCCTGCAGGATGATGGTCGCATCACAAATGTCGATTTGGCGGCCAAGGTTGGGTTGACGGCCCCGCCCTGTTTGCGGCGCGTACGCACGCTTGAAGAGCGGGGCTACATCACATCCTATCATGCTCATCTCGAGCCCGTGGCGATGGGCTTCACGATCACGGTGTTCGCGATGGTTAGCCTGAAAAGTCAGGCTGAGGCGGATTTGCTGGCGTTTGAAGCTTATGTGTCTGCCTTGCCGGAAGTGCGTGAATGCCACATGCTGAACGGCGAGATCGACTTCATCCTGAAAGTCGTGGCTGCCGATTTGCGAAGCTTCCAGCAATTCCTCACCTCGCGGCTCACACAGGCGCCTAATGTGGCGAGCGTCAAAACGTCGCTGACGATACGAACCTCTAAAAATCTGCCGGGTGTGCCAGTTTCGGTTTGAGCGTTGCGGAAGGCAAAGAAAATGCCGGCGGGATCACTCCCGCCGGCATAGTTTTAGTCTCTTTCAGGTTCAGGCTGCGCTGCTGACCCAAACTGCCCAAAGATCAGCAATCTTCTTGCGAGCGCCCGTGCCACCGACCTTGGCGAATGCAGCAGCAGCGCCCGCCTTGTCGCCGGAGCGCGCCAGCGCAATCCCGAGCCGTGTGTTCACTTCATCGGCGTCCACGCCACCCTTTTGCAGGGCGAGGGTGTACAGCTGAATTGCCTTGGCATTATCGCCATAACCCATGAAGGCATTGGCGGTGTTTGCGGCGGGCTTGCCGGTTGCAGCCGACGCAGCGCTCTTTTCCGACGCAGGCAAGGATGCACGATCAGCAGGCACAGATGCATTGGCGACCTGATAGATTTCGCTCAGCGAGCCTGCCTTGAGCTGGCCTGACGCACGCCCGGAATCGATCAGCGACTTAACTTCGCCTGGCAGGCCAGCTCGGTTCGCAGCCTCGGCATATTCATTGTAGCTATAGTCACCTTGGAGTGACTTGGTTGCCGCCATGAGCCGCATGAGATCGAGATTTTCATCGCGCGTCATCGTTGGGTTTGCCGTCTGGAACTCGCGAAGGACCAGGCGCCAATTTTCTGACGAGCCACCCTTTGCGAGCGAGAGCTTTGTCCACTCGGCAACATCAGGTGACTTGGCAAATACGGCCATCGAGAGGCCCTTGTTATACCAACTCGCGTCGACAGGCTGACCCGATGCTTCCTGCTTCGCAATCGCGCTCTTGAGATGCGGCAAGCCTTGCAGGACAAGCGCCTTGCCGGTCTCATTGAACTGATTGTTCACGACATGGGTGGTCGCCTCGTTGAAATAGCTGTTCGCCATCAGAACGTCAGTCGTTGGCCCGCCATAATTGCCTTCGATCGCCTTGGCGAAATTCTCGCGCGCCTTGGGATATTCCTTGGCGTTGAATGCGAACTGGCCGACGAAATAATGGAATTTCGCTGCTTCACTCGCAGGCGCCATGCCGGATGCAAGGATCGTCTCCAGGCCGCGGCGCTGGGCTGCTTCGTCCTTCAGGCCGATGCCGGTCTGCAGCAGCAGGCTGCCGAGGAAATAATTGTCGTCCGCCTTTGTCGCCAATGGCGTGATTTCGTCCAGCTTGGCCTTGGCGCCAGCAAAATCGCTCGCCTGCACGAGCTTCTGCGCTTCAACCGCGCCGTTCTGGAAGCCCTTGCTGAGGGAAATCTTGGGGCCAGAGCTCTGCTCAGCCTTCTTCTTGTCTTCGCGGCTCTGCGCGGAAGCGGAGGCCGGTAGCACGAGGCCAAGCGAGAAAGCGGCAAGTGCAATGGAAAGGGCACTGGTCTGCAAAAGGCGCATCAATCATTTCCTCCGAACTAAGACCCGATGCCGCTCATCGCGACGTCGGCATATATAATGTCTGACAAGATATTGGCGGTGATAGGGTGAACGACGTTTGAATGGGCTATAGCCGGGCAAAATCGCCTTGTCATGACCCAGCGGGCAAGATGAGCGACGACTTGCAACGATATGTCGATGCCAGGGATCGATTCATCTGATCTTTGGGTGGAGACGCTGCCGCAAAATCTAGGGTTGATCATAAAGCTAACGTCTCAGTGACCGTCTGATTGGATTGATGCACGCGCTCCGACGCCTGATCGTGGACCCTTTTCGCTGGCATTCGCGCCCCCTCCCGTCTAGTCAGACCTGCTTCAACTGACCCACATTAGACATAAGAGAAAACGCTTGAGCAGCGACGATACTATCATCGCAGAACCATCGGATATCAGCCCGATCAATATCGTTGACGAGATGAAGTCGAGTTATCTCGATTACGCCATGTCCGTCATCGTATCGCGTGCATTACCGGACGTTCGTGACGGTTTGAAGCCGGTGCATCGGCGCATCCTTTGGGCCAGCCATGAGGGCGGCTTTGTAACGGGCAAGCCATATCGCAAATGCGCCAAGATCGTTGGTGACGTGATGGGTAATTACCATCCGCATGGCGACTCTGCGATTTATGATGCGCTTGCACGTATGGCGCAGGATTGGTCCCTGCGTGTCCCGCTGATCGATGGTCAGGGTAACTTCGGCTCGATGGATCCCGATCCGCCAGCCTCCATGCGTTACACCGAGGCGCGTCTCGCCAAGTCCGCCATGTCGCTGCTCGCTGATATTGAGAAGGACACGGTCGACTTCCAGGACAATTATGACGGCGCCCATAAAGAGCCGACTGTCCTCCCTGCCCGCTTCCCCAACCTGCTCGTCAACGGTGCTGGCGGCATTGCCGTGGGTATGGCGACCAATATTCCGCCGCATAACCTCGGCGAAGTGCTGCGCGCTTGCAAAGCCTATATGGACAATAGCGCGATAACGACCGAGGAACTGATCGAGATCGTGCCGGGGCCGGATTTCCCGACCGGAGCGCTCATTCTGGGCCAGAGCGGCGCGCGCAATGCCTATATGACCGGTCGCGGATCGATCATGATGCGTTCGCGCCATATCATCGAGACGATCCGCAACGATCGCCAGCAGATCGTGCTGACTGAAATTCCTTTCCAGGTCGGCAAGTCCGGGCTCGTCGAGAAGATCGCCGAAGCCGCCAAGGACAAGCGGATCGAGGGCGTCTCCGACATTCGTGACGAATCCAGTCGCGAGGGCGTGCGCGTCGTCATCGAGCTGAAGCGCGATGCCACCGCGGATGTCGTACTCAACCAGCTTTGGCGGCACACCCCTGCCCAATCGAGCTTCCCGGCGAACATGCTCGCCATCCGTGGCGGTCGCCCTGAGCTGCTGAACCTGCGTGAGATCATCGAAGCCTTCGTGCGTTTCCGTGAAGAAGTCATCACGCGTCGCACCAAGTTCGAGCTGGCCAAGGCGCGCGAGCGGGCACATCTGCTGCTCGGTCTCGTCGTTGCGGTCTCCAACCTTGATGAAGTCGTCCGGATCATCCGCGCCTCGGCAAGCCCTGCCGCTGCACGCGAAGCGCTGCTCGCCAAGGAATGGGGCATTGCCGACATCGCGCCTTATCTGCGTCTCGTTGAGGCTGCCGAGACCGACACGATGGGCGACAGCTATCGCTTGTCCGAGCTTCAGGTTCGGGCAATCCTCGATCTGCGTTTGCACCGCCTCACCGCGCTTGGTCGCGATGAAGTCGGCAGCGAATTGGAAGGGCTCGCCGCGTCAATAGTTGGCTATCTGGAAATTCTCGGCAGCCGCGTCCGCCTCTTCGAGGTGATGCGTCTTGAGTTTGACGCGATCGAAGCCGAGTTCGCGACGCCACGCAAATCAACCATCTCGCCCGCTGCAGATGGCATTGACGATGAAGACCTCATCGAGCGCGAAGAGATGGTCGTTACCGTGACCATGACCGGCTATATCAAGCGGACCCCGCTCGATACATTCCGTGCCCAAAACCGTGGCGGCAAGGGTCGTGCTGGCATGGCGACGAAGGATGAGGATGTCGTTACGGAGATGTTCGTCACCTCCACGCACACGCCGGTCCTGTTCTTCTCGACCCTCGGCAAGGTCTATCGCTTGAAGGTCTGGCGCCTGCCCGAGGGTGGGCCGACCACGCGCGGACGGCCAATGGTCAATCTGCTGCCCCTAGCTGAAGGTGAGACGATCCAGACGGTTCTCCCGCTTCCAGAGGATGAGGCAGAATGGGGCAGCATGCATGTGATGTTCGCCACGGCCAAGGGCAGCGTGCGTCGCAACAGCATGGATGCCTTCTCCAACATCCCATCGAACGGCAAGATCGCTATGAAGTTCGAGGGCGAGGATGCCGATGATCGTCTGATCGCCGTGGCGCTACTGAGCGGTGACGATGACGTGTTGCTCGCGTCTCGCCAGGGCAAGGCGATCCGCTTCAAGGGCGATGACGTGCGCGAGTTCCAGAGCCGCAACTCAACCGGCGTTCGAGGCATGACGCTCAAGCCAGGCGACGAGGTGATCTCCCTTTCGATCCTGCATCGCGCAGGCATTCAGGATATGGACGAGCGCGAGGAATATCTGCGCTTCGCTCCCTGGAAGGGTGAGAAGGACGGCGAGCCGAACATGACCGCCGAGCGCTATGCCGAACTGCGCGACAAGGAGCAGTTCGTGCTAACGGTCTGCGCCAATGGCTATGGCAAGCTGTCGTCGGCATTTGAGTATCGGCGCACTGGCCGTGGTGGTCAGGGCATCACCAATATCGATAATATCGAGCGCAACGGCTTGG
>CAMLFF010000093.1 GCA_946479185.1 uncultured Sphingobium sp. | reverse complement strand
CTTTGCCTCACGGGCGAGCGCGACCTGTTCATAGAGCGTCCCCTCGAATGACCTTCGATTAGGCAGGACGGTCAAATGGTCCTGCTCGGCTGCGCGGCGCGCCGTTTCCAGGTTCTTCTGGAGCAATTGCGTCTGCTGCTGGCCATCGCGCATCTGCGCTTCGACCTCGCGGGTCTTTTCGATCATCGTGCGCGTCAGCACGACCAGATTGGAGAGCGCTTCGCCGCCGCCCGATCCCTTGGTGAGTTCCGCTGCTTCCCTTTGCAAGGCAGCGCCAAAATCCTTCGCGGAGTTGCTGGATTGATCGGCAATGCCGGTGAGCTGGACCAGGTTGATCTCCACCTCTTTGAGCATCTCGCTCAATGCATCTGGCGTGAGCTGTTCGACACGCTGTTCGGACATGATCCGTTCCGCCACACCATTGGTAATCTTACCGCGATCCTTCAAAACGGACCCGACGGCCTTTTCGACAGCCAGATCATTGCCGGTGATATAGTCCATCGCCAGCCCGAAGTTGAGCGGCGTCAGGTCCAGATCATGGGCGAACAGAAATCCGCCAATCTCGTCATACAGTCTTTTGCGACGTTCGCTCTCGCGACGCAGATGAGCACTGCCCGCTTCGCGATCCTGCGCTGGCCCTTCAGCTGTTGCGCCCCCAGTGTCCGCGATGCCGAGCATGCGGCCAAGCTTTGCCAGCTTACCCCCGAATGTTTCCGATGTTACGTGCGCGGCAGACATGCCTTATCTCCTCCAACGCCGCCCTTGTATTGGCTGGGAGTAAACAAAGCTTTGAACATGTCGAACCTGTATTGCATTGGCAGTTTACTTAGCAAACTACTGGCCTGCACTTCTCTCAACTGCATGTTGAGCCGGGAAGACTTTAACGCCAGATCCATCCTATAACCTAGGTTATAAACATCTCGACAAGCCATTCACGCATATGGCTTTTCTTCGCAGGTGCGAAGCGGCTGTCTAGATCATTTCGCCCAGTAAAAGCCTCGGACGTGGCCCGCTTTCCCCCCGTGCCTCGGCCATGAACCGGTCCTTCAAGCTGCCAAGTTTCTGCACAGATGAGAGCCCAAAGCTGCGAATCATCGATGCTGGCTTGCCCGGAACGTCGAAAAGTCGAACCAAACCGTCCATCATGATCGTCACACTCAGCGAATCGAGCGCGCGCCAGCGCTGATAGCGATCGAGCAATTGCGCATCGCCCGGCTCAAGGCCTGTGCGCATGCCCTCCACGATCACCTGCGTGAGCGCCGCGGCATCGCGATAGCCAAGGTTGACGCCCTGCCCGGCAATCGGGTGGATGCCATGTGCTGCGTCCCCCACCAGCGCCAACCGCTGATCGACGATCCGCGCCGCGCGATGATAGCCAAGCTCATAGCTTTGCATCGGCGCGGCAAGGCTGATCTCGCCAAGAAAGCTGCCCATGCGCTTTTGGGCTTCGGCGAGCCAGGCATGCTCGGGCAGCTTCAGATAAGCGGCGGCCTGCTTGCTCGGCACGGTCCACACGATGGCAGAGCGGGTGCCGGGCTGCATCGGCAACAGCGCAAAAGGCCCGCCGGGGTAGAAGATTTCATAGGCAGTGTTGCCATGCAATTCCTCATGGTTGATCGCCGTCACCAGCGCAGTGTGCGGATAGGACCATTTCGCGACGGGAATGCCAGCGAGCTCTCGCGTCGGGCTGGCCCGCCCTTCCGCGCCGCCGAGCAGGCTGGACGCAATCGTCTAGCCACTCGCGAGGGTAACCGTGCAGCCATAGTCATCCCGCTCGACATGCACGGGCGTGTCAGGCTGGAAGCGCGTGATGCTGGGTGCCGCAGATGCCGTCGTCTCGATCGCTACGCGCAGCTCGCGATTCTCGACCATGAAGCCCATCGCCCCATCCTCAGGATCGGGCGCGAAATCCAGCGCGCCGGGCGTCAATCCCTCGCTCACCCAGATCCGCTCGATGGGGCAAAATTTGTCCGCCAAGTGTGGCGCGATGCCGATCGCCTCGAACAATTTCCAGCTGGCAGATGCAATGGCCGAGGTGCGGCCATCAAAGCCCGGCGCATCTTTCGTGTGCGGTTCTGCCGGGTCAACCACGGCGCAACGCACGCCATGCCGATCAAGCGCAATCGCCAGCGTCAGGCCAACCAGCCCGCCGCCCAATATGATGACATCGAAGCGTTGCATGGCTCTTTCTCGTCTGCGCTCGGTTCAGGCGTCACCCTAAACCGCATCCGATGGAAAGGCGATGACCAATGGCCAGTTTACGCTGATTTTGCAGACGCCGCCCGCTACGCTCGACGGGTCAGAGCGCGAGTTCGCTATCCGCGTTTTGAGCAATATCCATCGCCCGACGATAGCGGAACACCGTGGCGGGCGGCACATTGCGCACGATCATGCCGATCCGCTCGACACCCAGATCGAGCGAGACCGCCACAGCCTCTGCGACAGGTGGCCGCGTCGCATAAGTGAACTGGATGAAGGAGCCGCCGGGACGCAGCAATGTGAAGGCCTCGGCCAGAATAGCGCGCTGCAGCGCCTTGTTCATGGCAAGCAGCGGCAGTCCGCTGATCACGCACTGATATCCGCCGATACCGCCTGCAGCATCGGCAGCGACCATTTGTGCAGGCGACTCCATGATGCGCACGCCCTGAAAATCGCGGCGCAAATTGTTAGCGAACGCAGCATTGATCTCGACCACTTCGAGATGCTCATGTGGCAGGCCGGTAGCGAGAATCTGCCGCGTCAACGCGCCCGTACCGCCACCAAACTCCATCACCGGCCCGCCAAGCGGATCAATCTGCGTCGCCATCAAGCGACCGAGATAAGGACTGCTCGGCACGATCGACGCGGTTTGACGTGGCTTACGGAGCCATGCGTGGAGAAATTTGAGATAGTCACTGGCACTTGAGCGGCGCTCAGTTAGCACGGGTCCGTTGCTGGCCATCGCCCCTCGCACAACATGTCACAGAAGCGTTTCACTAGTGCGCGCGCACGGACATGGGAAGAGGCAAGATTGCAACGCGTCGCAAGCTCAAGCGATTTTTGAAAGTCCGGCAGCCATCCTTGTGCGCAGCGCATCGAGCGTAATGCCGTTCAAGGCCGCTTCCATATTTTCAGCGCTTAGCACGCGGCCAATATTGTCATGGCGCTGGCAGAGCTCATCAATGGCCTGCAATGCCGAGAAGTGCATGCTCACGACATTCGGATCGCTGCAAAGCTGATCGCCGATCGTCTCCAGTGCCGTGGCAATGCCAGCCAGCTCCCGCGCGATCACCACACGGATCTGCAAGTCCTTCTCGCTCCGAGACTGGGTGCTGATATCCATCGCTAGGGACTGCGTGCCGATCATCTAGTGAACAACATGCCGAACAGCGGCCACCAGCTGCTCGGGGTCGAACGGCTTGGGGAGCCAGCCCGTCGCGCCAGCCTCCCGTGCGCGGGCGCGCTTTTCAGCGGTTTGCTCGGTCGTCAGGACGAGGATGGGGCGGCCCACATGGCGCCGATTCTCCTCGCGCAGCCGCTCGATGAACTCGAACCCGTCCAGACGCGGCATATTGATATCGGTGATGATAAGATCGACTTCATTGGCCTCGAGCCAATCCAGCGCCGCCTGGCCATCTTCCGCCTCGACAACGGAGAATCCGCTCCCCGCCAGCGTCATGCGCAACAATGCACGCATGCTGCGACTGTCATCGACAGTCAAAATCCTGGTTGTCGGCATGACCCCACATCCTTCCGTGATGGCCCTACCCGACCATCGCAACCGCAATACACTTATTGTCGTTTACAAATCGTTCCAAAGCAGACGAATGCGCCGCTCAATCAGATTTCGGCTTTGATCAACCAATCGTGGAATGTCTTGATCGCGCGGCGCTCCAGCGCCTTGGGCCGGCACACGAAGAAATAGCGATAGGGGCTTTCGATGCGCTGATCGAACAATCGCACGATGCGCGGATCATGGGCGTGCTCGAAATGGCGGCCATGCATGAAGGCGATGCCGAGGCCTTGAGCGGCCGCTTCGAGCATCAGCGCGCCTGAATCATAATAGTCGACCGAGGCGGGTATCAGGTCCGGCAGGTCGACGGCCTCCTTCCACACATCGAACGTCGCCGACATATCACGGTGGATGAGGATGGTCTGCTTGGCGAGATCCTTGGGTTCACGAATGGCCTGGTCACCTTCGAGCAGCGCCTTGGAGCCGATCACATAAACATAGTCCCGGTCCAGCTCGCGCGCATAGAGCATCGGGTCGACATCCCGCGCGAGCACGATGGCCGCGTCCAGTCCCTCACCCAGCCGCGCAATCGCATTGGGGCTGGTATCGACGTCGAGGTGAAGGTCGGGATAGGTGCGGTGGAAATCGCCAAGCCGGGGAAAAAGCCGCTGACTTGCGAATAGTGGCAACATGCCCAGCCGCACGCGCATCGTGCGCGCGCCGCTTGTCGCGCTCTCGATCGCCATGCCCAAGGCATCGAGCGCCGGTGCGATTTCCTTAAGCAGCCCTTCGCCATGCTGGTTCAGTTCCAGCTGCTGATGCTTGCGCTCGAACAATGTATAGCCCAGAAACCGCTCCAGCGCTTGAATACGGCGGCTGAGCGCTGGCGGCGAGAGCGCAAGCTCTTCAGCGGCGGCCTTGACGGAACCCGTGCGCGCGACCTGGACAAAGGCTTCAAGAGCCGTGAGGGGCGGTAAGCGACGCATGATTGATCAGTTGCAATCCGTGAAATGCTGCATCGCACAACCATGCCGCAACGGCGAGCGGGATGCCAGCCCCCTTTACCATGCTAAATCGCTCGAAATCGAAAAATCTGGTTCCTTGCGGATACCATATGGTGATTTGCGCATTCTTTCAGGTCGGCGTGAGCGGTTCAGCTTTAGCTGATCCACTGCTAAGCCGCTTGCAAAGCAGCCATCGCGCCGCCTGTTCAACGAGTTAAGGGAAGATCCATGCATCGCAAACTTATCGCCATTGCCCTAGCGTCAATCAGCCTTTCGGCATGCGCGACTCGGGAGATGAGCGACGGCCCGACGACAGTCAGCGCGTCTGCCGGTCCTGCTGCACCTGCGCCCGCTCCGGCCAAGGCAGCCATTGGCGACTATGGTTTTGACGAAGCTGGCATGGACAAGAGCATCGCTCCCGGCGACGATTTTTATGATTATGCGAACGGCAGTTGGGCGAAGAACACGCCCATCCCCGCCGATAAATCCAATTTCGGCATGTTTACCGTGCTCGACGATCTCTCCAAGCAGCGCACGCAGGATATCCTCAACGCGCAGAAGGATGATCCAAACAGCAAGATCGGCAATGCCTTCACCGCCTATCTCGACAGCGCCACTGTCGAGGCGAAGGGCCTGAGCCCCATCCAGCCGTGGCTGGACGCGATCAAGGCCGTGAAGACCAAGGCCGATTATATCGCCATCTTCGGCCAGGCCGCGCGCAATGGCGTCTCGCGCCCCTTCTCCGGCTATGTCGGGCAGGATGATAAGGCGCCCGAAGAGTATATCTTCATCATGTCGCAAGGCGGCCTCGGCCTGCCGGACAGAAATTATTACCTTCAGTCCACAGCCGACATGGTGAAGATCCGCACCGCCTATGTCGCGCATCTGACGAAAATGTTCGCGCTGGCAGGCGAGCCTGATGGCGCCAAGCGCGCGGCGGCGATCATGGCGTTTGAGACGGAAATCGCCAAGGCGCACTGGACGCAGGAGGACAGCCGCGATTCCGAGAAAACCTATAACAAGATGACCGTGGCGCAATTGATGAAGCTCGCGCCCGGCTTCGATTTTGCAGGCGCACTCAAATCGGCGGGCATCACGACCGATGCGCTCATCGTCGCCCAGCCCAGCGCCATCAAGGGCGAGGCTGCGTTGATTGGCCGCACGCCTGTCGCGGTACTCAAGGATCAGCTGATGATCCGTAGCCTGGACGACCTCTCCGATTATCTGCCGGACGCGATCGCCAATGAGAACTTCGCCTTTTACGGCACGACTCTAAGTGGAACACCCGAGCGCGAGGCACGCTGGAAGCGTGGTGTCGACTTCGTGAAAGGCTCGCTCGGCGAGGAACTGGGCAAGCTCTACGTCGCCAAATATTTCCCGCCTGAAACCAAAGCCGCAGCTGATCAGCTCGTGAAAAATGTGCTGGCCGCAATGGGCCGCCGCATCGACGCGCTGGAATGGATGAGCCCTGAGGCCAAGGCCCGTGCCCACCTCAAGCTCGCCAACTTCACGCCCAAGATCGGCTATCCGGACCGGTGGCGCGATTATGCCGGGCTGGAGATCAAGCGGGATGATCTGTTCGGCAATGCCTTGCGCTCCAACCAGTTCGACTATGCCTATCAAACCGGCAAACTCGGCCAGCCCATCTATCGCTGGGAATGGTTCATGACGCCGATGGAGATCAACGCCTATGCCAATTTCGGCATGACTGAGATCGTATTCCCAGCCGCCATCCTGCAGCCGCCTTTCTTCGATCCCAATGCCGATCCGGCAATCAATTATGGCGGCATCGGCGCGGTCATCGGCCATGAGATCAGCCATCATTTCGACGATCAGGGATCGAAATATGATGAGAATGGCCGCCTTGCCGAATGGTGGACACCCAAGGATGTCGCCAACTTCAAGGCGCTGACGGACAAGCTCGTCACGCAATATGACGCCTATGAGCCGATCCCCGGCGTGCGCGTAAAGGGTCAGCTGACGCTTGGCGAGAATATCGCCGATCTGGCCGGGCTCACTGTCGCCTATGATGCCTACAAGCATGCGCTGGGCGGCAAGGAAGCACCGGTGATCAATGGCACCACCGGCGATCAGCGCTTCTATCTGGGCTGGGCGCAAGTGTGGCGCCGCAGCTATCGCGAGGCCAATCTGCGGCAGCGGCTGGAGACCGATCCTCACTCGCCTTCAGAGCAGCGCGCCGCCATCGTGCGCAATCTCGACCCCTGGTACGATGCCTATGCCGTGCCAGCCACGGCGAAGCTGGCCCTGCCGACGCAGCAGCGTATTCGTATCTGGTGATCGCTATCCCTGAGCAGGCGGCGGTCTAAGCGGGGCCGCCTGCTCAGACTCGCTAAGCCAGGAGCCTCGCGAATCGTGCGTTAAGCACATTTCCACACGGAAAATTCATCAGGTTCTTCAATCTCTTACAGTTAACACACCCCCCCAGCGGGCTGCATTTTGCGAGCCGAACATCCGGACGCCCATTAACCATAGAAAAGTCGCCATTACCGAAACGGCGCAAATGCTGGGACTCGATAGTTAACGCATGGTTTCGCGCCGGCCCGCCCCAAACAATCATCCTTAACGGCTTTGAAGTTCGCATTTGCACGCCCCTAGAGCGGTGTCAGCAAATCACGCCGTGGGAGTTTAATCACATGAAGACCTTCGTACTTGCAGCCACTGCTGCCCTCGCCGCTCTGACGATGACGCCTGCTGCCAACGCAGCAACCACCATCGTGCTGACCGGTTCGCCACTGTCCGGCAGCTTCGGCAACACCGTCGCCGGCAGCTTCTCGGACGTGTATGAGTTCACGCTCAGCAATCCCGGCTATGCCTCGGGTTCGGTCACGTCCATCTCCTTCGCTGGCCTCGGTGAAGCTGGCGACATCAGCTTCGACAGCATCAGCATCGACGACGCCTTCTTCTTCTCGCCAATGTCGACCGGCACGAACGAGTGGCACCTTCTGACGCCAGCAGTTCTGCTCTCCGGCACGACGCACACGCTCAAGCTCATCGGCACTGCCGTCGGCACCGGCAGCTACGGCGGCCAGCTGAACGTTGCTGCTGTTCCTGAGCCAGCAACCTGGGCCATGATGGTTGTCGGCATTGCCGCAGTCGGCATGACGATGCGTCGCCGCTCGCAGAACATGCAGGTCGCCTTTAGCTGATCTGCGATGATGAGGCGGCATAGCTCGCCTCACTGACCAAACATTGAAAACGCCGGCATCGTGGGATTGCCGGCGTTTTTTTGTCTGGGCCTGTTCAGCTGCCCCGCGCCAGCCTGCGCCAAAGCCGCTCGACCGGCCCCTGCCCGATGGTTTTGCGCCAGACGAGCGAGAAGATGATCATCACGGCCCACATGACGAAGGTGACGAGGAGCAACGCCGTACGGCTCAGCTCGCCAAACAGCCCGATGCCATAGCCGTAGAAGAGCGTTGTCATGAACAGGCTGGTGAGCAGATAGTTGGAGAGCGCCAGCCGACCGACCGCCGCCACCGCGCGGACAGGCACAGCCTCCGGAAAGCGCCCGGCAAGGTCCATCGCCAGCGCCGCCAACGCTATGGCAATCGGCAAGCGCAAAGGCACAGACCATGCGAAGCTTGCCGCCTGCGCCGCCAGAGGATCTTGCGAGAGCAGCACCCACGCCACCAGACCGATCATCGGCACCAGTCCGACGATGAAGGCGCGGCGCCATGTCGCCTGATATTGCGGGGATGTCCATTGCCCGGCGAGAAAACCGCCCTTCAGCATCGCCATGCCAAGCGCGATGAAGGCCAGCGTCTCTGGCCATGAGTAAAGCAGCTGATCGAGCATCGTGGCTGGCAGATCAGCCAGCCGGGTGCTGAAAATGCTACCATAATCACTGCGAAATAGCGTGATATCGCTCAAGACCGAGGCACTGCCCGGCACACCCAGCCAGTCGGCATAGTCACGCCATTGAGCGACCGTCTGCGCCGCTGCGCCGGGCGCCAGCGCATCGGCTCGCAGCCAGAAGCTGGGCAGCGTCACGCCAAGGGTGAGCACCCACTGGAGCAGCAGAAAAGCCAGCGCAACCTTGATGAGGCCCAGCGTCTCTAACCGAACAAAGGCCGTCACGATCAGCCCGCACAAGGCAAGCTGGATGAGAATATCGCCTGACCAGAGCAGCAGATAATGCGCGATGCCGATGGGCAGCAGCCAGAGCATCCGCTTGCGATGCGCGGCCATGCCGTCACGCCCGTCCATCTCCGCCGATTCCATGACGAGCAGGATGGACGCGCCGAGCAGCATCGCGAACAGCGCCCGCATCTTGCCCTCTGCGAACAGGAAGGTCACAGCCCAGGTCGCCAGATCGGCAAAGCCGGTCGTGCCAATCGTGAACGGATTGGTGAGCGCCGCCGATGGCAGGGCAAAGAAGACGATGTTGATGAGCAGGATGCCCATCACCGCGCAACCGCGCAGAAAATCCAGTCCGTCGATCCGAAAACTCTCGTCCGCCATGTGGTTGCTCATGCTCCGTCGCGCTGTCTTCCGGGCGAGCCGCGCCGGAATTTACCATGATGGCCTTGCTCTATCGCCTTTTGGCGTGACGTCCACCCCCAGCGCATGCCATGCGCCCGCGATGGAATCAGCGCGCAAAGCTCAGATCGGCGCGGCCTTTGCCGCCGCAGCGCAGCGCTATGACGAGGGCGCGCATGTGCAGCGCCTCGTCGCCAGCCGCCTCGCCACGCGCGCCAGTAGCGAGCAGATCGCCCCGGATGCTGACATATTGGAGATTGGCTGCGGCACCGGGCTCCTCACCCGCGAAATTCGCAAGACATGGCCAGACGCCCGCCTCACCGCGACCGACATCGCGCCAGAGATGATCGCAGCGACGGCCCGGCATGATCTGGGCGCGCGGTTGATCGTCATGGATGGGGAAGCACCGAACCTCGGCGATGAGCGGTTCCACCTGATCCTCTCCAGCCTGACCTTCCAATGGTTTGACGACCTGCCTCGAGCCCTCGTGCGGCTTCATGCGCTGCTCAAGCCGGGCGGTTTGCTCCGCTTCGCAACGATGGGCGCGCAGAGCTTTGCAAACTGGCGCGAGGCGCATGAGCAGGCGGGTGAGTCGGCGGGTTTGCGCGTCTATCCGACCCGCGACCAACTCGATGCCATGCTCAAACCATTCTCCCATGCCGGTGTAGGTGAGGAATGCATCACGCTGCCTGAGCAAGGCGGCACGGCGCTCATCCGCCATTTCCGTGCGATTGGTGCGCAGGTTCCGCGACCAGATTATCACCCTCTCGCGCCTGCAGCGCTGCGCCGGGTGATCAATCTGTTCGATGAAGCAGGGGGCACC